>USNH01000232.1 GCA_900556015.1 uncultured Eubacteriales bacterium
AAGGCCGCCACCTACCTTTGCCGCTCCGCGGCAAAGGCGCGATTTGATAATCGCCTCACCCAAGGGGTAAGGTTTCCAAAGGGGAGGGGTCGCAACCCCTCCCTTTTGGTCGTTTCAAGGGGAAAAGATTTTTAAGGAAAGGGGGAAATCGAAATCCCCCTTTCCTTAAATGGCGTTCTTTGGTTACTTTCTTTCGCCAAGGAAAGAAAGTAACCCGCCGGAGGCAAAGAAAGGGAAAGGGGACGAAAAGCCCTCGGGCGGGGTAGAACCTCGCCCCTACGCTCTGAAACATAGGCGCACCAACTTCTACCGTGGCAGAGATCAGCGGCAGCGGCGCAGGCCGTCAGCATCAGACACGCCGCCAGCAGCAGGGGGATCATTTTCTTTCCCATCTCTCCACCTCGCGTTTCGCAAGTTTCGCCCACAGTATACCACGCAATTTCTCCCGGCGCAACGTTTCACTGTCCGTTTTTTGGGACTATATCCGCGGTACAATACAGAAAAACCGCGAAGGAGGACTTGACTATGGAGGCCATCACATTCATCTGCACCCTGTGCGGCGCGGCGGCACTGAGCCGGGGCATCGTGCAGCTCATCGACCACCTGGGCCGGTGAGTTTTCCCGTTGACAAGCCGCTTCCCCATCTATATAATATTTTCATCTAAAAAATACAAGAGTATCTAATGTATTATATCAGATGGAGAGGTCTTTTATGGACATTTTCGAGAAATGCTATGCGCCCTCCCTGGCCACGGAGCTGAAGGAAAAGGGCGTGTACCCCTACTTCCACGCGCTGGAGTCCCGGCAGGACGTGGAGGTCATCATGGAGGGCAAGCGCCGCATCATGCTGGGGTCAAACAACTACCTGGGGCTGACCACCGACCCGGCGGTGGTGGAGGCCGGCATCAAGGCGCTGAAGAAGTACGGCACGGGCTGCTCCGGGTCGCGCTTCCTCAACGGCACGCTGGAGATGCACCTGGAACTGGAGGACGCGCTGGCCAAGTTCCTGCGTAAGCCCGGCGTGGTCACGTTCGGCACGGGCTTCCAGTCCAACGTGGGCATCATCTCCGCGCTGGTGGGCCGCCGCGACTACGTGATCTGCGACCGGGAAAACCACGCCAGCATCTACGCCGGCTGCCAGCTGTCCTACGGCAAGATGCTGCGCTACCGCCACAGCGACATGGCGGAGCTGGAAAAATGCCTGCAAAAAGTGCCGGAGACCGCCGGCGCACTTATCGTCACCGACGGCGTGTTCTCCATGGGCGGCGACATCGCCAGGCTGCCGGAGATCTGCGCGCTGGCGGAACAGTACGGTGCGCGGGTCATGGTGGACGATGCCCACGGTCTGGGCGTGCTGGGCGACGGCGGACGGGGCACAGCCAGCTATTTCGGGCTGGAGGACAAGGTGGACGTGTATATGGGCACGTTCTCCAAGTCGCTGGCGTCCCTGGGCGGCTATATGGCCGCTTCGGCGGAGGTGGCGGACTTCGTGCGCCACGCCTCCCGGCCCTTCATCTTCTCCGCGTCCATCCCCCCAGCCAACTGCGCCACGGCGCTGGCGGCGCTGCGGGTACTGGAGCAGCACCCGGAGCTGCCGGAGCGGCTGCGGCAGCTGAGCGTCTACGCACGCCAGGGTCTGACAAAGCGCGGCCTGACCATCCGTCCCTCGGCGCTGGAAGCGCCCACGCCCATCATCCCCATCTACACCTATGAGACATACCGCACGCTGCGGGCGGCGGCGGAGATCTACGACCGGGGCGTGTACGTGAACCCCACGCTGCCGCCAGCCACGCCGGAGGGCGAGGCGCTGCTGCGTACCAGCTACATGGCCACCCACACGGAAGCGCTGTTGGACGAAGCCATGGACATTATCGGCGAGGTGATGGCCCATGAGTGAACAGAAGGTCGCCGTCGTCACCGGCGGCACGTCCGGCATCGGGCGGGCCACAGCGCTGGCCCTGAAGGACGCGGGCTGCACGGTGTACGAGCTGTCCCGCCGGGCCGAGGGCGTGGAGGGTCTGCACCACATCGCCGCCGATGTGACGCGGGAGGATACCGTCCGCGCCGCCGTGGCGGAGATCATGGCCCGTGAGGGCCGCATCGACATCCTGGTGAACAACGCGGGCTTCGGCATCTCCGGCGCGGTGGAGTTCACCGATACAGAAGACGCCAAGGCGCTGTTCGACGTGAATTTCTTCGGCATGGTGAACCTGAACCGCGCCGTCGTGCCGCTGATGCGGCAGGCTGGCCGCGGGCGCATCGTGAACCTCAGCTCCGTGGCCGCGCCCGTGCCCATCCCCTTCCAGACGTATTACTCCGCCACCAAGGCGGCGGTGAACGCCTACACCATGGCGCTGGCCAATGAGCTGCGCCCCTTCGGCGTGACGGTGTGCGCCGTCATGCCCGGCGACATCCACACCGGCTTCACCGCGGCGCGGCGGAAGATCGGCGAGGGCGACGACATCTATCACGGGCGCATCAGCCGCTCCGTGGCCCGGATGGAGCACGATGAGGAGACGGGCATGGACCCCGCCAGGGCCGGCGCGTACATCGCCAGGGTGGCCTTGCGGGAGGGCAGCCGCCACCCGCTGTACGCCATCCGTTTTGACTACAAATTCTTCACCTTCCTGGCCAAGATCCTGCCCGCCCGGTTTCTGAACTGGCTCATCTTTTTACTGTACGGACGTTAAGCGCCCGCAAACGCCAAACTGTCATTCTGCACAAATTCATAACGCAGCAACGGGACAGACTACCAACTTCTTAGCGGTCTGTCCCCTTGTTTTTCCCAGTTTTCCCCATTTTTGTCGAAAAGTTATTCAAAAACACTGTGCATTTTCGACAATTTTACCTTGAAAACGATGTCCGAATGTGCTAGTTTTTATGAGGGTCCACCGATTTATGCAGTTTCATGGAA
>USNH01000233.1 GCA_900556015.1 uncultured Eubacteriales bacterium
ATTTAATTGGGCGGGGTTCTCCTGAATTGGAGCATCCAACATTGGATTTACCTGTATTGGATTTTCCCGTATAGGTTTTTCCCGGATAGGCGCGGGCGTCTGTGCCGGTTCCTTCGGCTGCTCCAAAATGGTGTACTCGATGGAGCCGAGCTGCCCGTTCTCGTTGCGGACGCGCGCCCGGACGAGATAGCCGTGCGTCTCCAGCTCCCGGATCCCGCCGCTGATGCTGTCGATGCCGTCCTTGCAGATGCGGGCAAGCCCCTTCATGGTGTAGTCCCAGTCCTCCGGCAGCGACAGCATGAGGGACAGCAGCCCCTTCGCTTTCAGGGACAGCGACCTGTCCCGCAGGTGGTAGTTGGACATGACCGTGTAATCTCTGGTCTTTTCGATGCGGAAAACTGCCATATCCGGCGCCTCCTTTCTCTGGTTTTGAAAAGTGTTGATTTTGGCGCAAAAAAGCCCCTGTCCTGCCTCTCGGACGCTTCCCATGGGAAAACACCCACGCCGCCTTTCAAGCGGCGCTCTGAGAGGAAAAAACAGAGGTTTTCGCACCCTAATTGATACATTTTTCGGGTGGGTATAGGTACGGATATGAAAAAACGCCATAGGGCGGCTGCCTATGGCGTGGGGACAGGAAAAGGGCGCTGATGTGAAAATCAGCGCCCTTCGTGCCTGTCAGTATGAGATTTTTTGACTTCGTACCGTGTTCCCTGCCTTTGAAAACATTGATTTTACTGACTTTCTTATGTTTTCTTATTAGGAGGCGAGGGAGGGCGGCCCTTTTTTGTTGCCTTTTCCGCCAAACCCTGCTATAATGCCCTGAGAATTGACAGATTTGGGAGGTGGAGACTGTGTCCTATGTCATGATGGCCCTGGCCTCGCTGGTGGGCGGCATCATTCAGCCCCTGACGGGCTTCGGCGCGGCGGTCATTATGATGGTGGCGGCCACCGCCTATTACGACATCACCGTTGCCCCTACGCTGGTGGCGCTGATCTGCGCCGCCCAGTCCGGGACGATGACGTGGCTGTACCGCAGGCATATCGACCTGAAGCAGATCGCCCTGCCCCTCGCCCTGTATACCGTGTGCAGCCTGGTGGTCATCAGTCTGCTGGGCAGCCTGAATTTGCGGACGCTGCACATCGCCTTCGGCGCGTTTTTGGTGGCGCTGGCGGTGTATTTCCTGTTCTTCGCCCGGCGGGTAAAGCTGAAGCCGTCCCTGTCCTCCGGCCTTGTGTGCAGTGCGTTTTCCGGGTGCTGCGCCGGCGCGTTCACCATCGGCGGCCCGATGATGGCTCTGTACTTCGTGGCCATCGCCCGGGACAAGGAGACCTATGTGGCCAATATGCAGTTTCTGTTCTTCACCACCAACATCATCAACTTCGCCATGCGGGCCGCCCGCGGCTATTTCAGCCCCGCGCTGCTGCCCACGGCAGGCTTGGGCATGGCCTGCGTGCTGGCGGGGTTGTGGATCGGGATGCGCCTCAGCCGCCGGATGTCCGGCGACGTGGCCCGGCAGGTGGTGTATATCGCCGTGGGCGTCAGCGGCCTGGTGACGCTGGCGGAGCAGCTGATGAAATAAATAAAAAAGGAGACGGCTCACGCCGTCTCCTTTTTCTGTACTCACTCCGCTCGGAGGATGGTCTCCACCACACCGTCCAGCCAGTGACCCTCGAACTGCTCGATGCAGCCGTCATCCACCAGCTTGGCCAGCGCCGGGTCGATGGGCATCTTGGCCAGCAGCGGCAGGTGATACTCCCTGGCCGCCTCCTCGGTCTTGCCCTCGCCGAAGATATACAGCTTCTTCCCACAGTCGGGGCACTGTACGTAGCTCATGTTCTCCACCAGCCCCACAATGGGGATGTTCATCATCTGCGCCATCTTCACGGCCTTCTGCACCACCATGGACACCAGCTCCTGAGGGCTGGCCACGATGATCACGCCGTCCACCGGCAGGGACTGGAATACGTTCAGCGCCACATCCCCCGTTCCGGGAGGCATATCCACGAACATATAGTCCACGTCGTCCCACAGCACGTCGCTCCAGAACTGCTGCACCACGCCGCCGATCACCGGCCCGCGCCAGATCACCGGGTCTGTCTCGTGCTCCAGCAGTAGGTTCACGGACATGAGCTGGATGCCGGTGGCGGTGGTCACGGGGATGATGGCGTCGGACGTGCCGGCGGCCCGGCCATGGATGCCGAAGGCCTTGGGGATGGACGGGCCGGTGATGTCCGCGTCCAGAATGGCGGTGCGGTAGCCCTCCCGCCGCAGCGCCACCGCCAGCTGGCTGGTGACCATGGACTTGCCTACGCCGCCCTTGCCGGACACCACGCCGTAGACCTTACCGACGCGGCAGCCGGGGCGGAGGGGCTTCTTTTCAAATACGTTTACTTCCTTGCGCTCGCCGCAGCTTTCGCCGCAGGTGCTGCAATCATGGGTGCAATCGCTCATAACAGGTTCTCCTTTTAAATATTCTTACAGCTCGTCCCCGGCGGTGTAGACATAGCCGCACAGGGGACATTTGGGGTAGTCGAAATCGTGGGCAAAGCCGCATTTCGGGCACTGACGCTGGTGCAGGTCGGGGTCGTTGCCGCTGGGCTGGGAAACGCCGCCGGTGAAAAATTCCAGCTTGCCGCAGGCGGGGCAGGCCATGATGGACACGTCCAGCGCGCCGGCCATCAGGTTGGGTAGGTCGCCGAATATCCAGCTGGTCTTGCCCAGCTGCAGCTTGTGCTGGCCCACGAAATGCATGGCTGTGCCGCAGCGGAGACAGTCAAAGTCAGGCATGGCAGACTCCTTTCGATCTGTTGTATATGGTATAGCACGATTTGAGGGGATTTGCAAGGG
>USNH01000234.1 GCA_900556015.1 uncultured Eubacteriales bacterium
GATGATTTCGGAAAATCTCAAAAACGTCGATCTGGTCATACCGCGCGACAAGCTGACCGTCATCACGGGACTGTCCGGCAGCGGAAAAAGCTCGCTGGCGTTTGACACCATCTATGCCGAGGGACAGCGGCGGTATGTGGAAAGCCTGTCGTCCTACGCGCGGATGTTTCTCGGGCAGAAGGAAAAGCCCGACGTGGACTACATCGACGGCCTCTCCCCCGCCATCTCCATCGACCAAAAGACCACCAGCAAGAACCCCCGCTCCACCGTGGGCACGGTGACGGAGATCTACGACTACCTGCGCCTTCTGTGGGCGCGTGTGGGCGTGCCCCACTGCCCCCACTGCGGCAAGGAGATCCGGCGGCAGACGGTGGATCAGATCATCGATCAGATCATGGCGCTGCCGGAGGGCACACGCATTCAGATCATGTCCCCGGTGGTGCGGGGACGCAAGGGCGAGCACGCCAAGGTGCTGGAGGATGCCCGCCGCGGCGGCTACGTCCGCGCCCGCGTGGACGGCAATCTGTACGAGCTCAGTGAGGACATCCCCCTGGAGAAGAACCTCAAGCACCACATCGACATCGTGGTGGACCGGCTCATCGTCCGGCCCGACATCGTGGGGCGGCTCACCGACTCGGTGGAGACGGCCTCCAACCTGGCCGGCGGCCTTGTCACCGTCAACCTGCTGCGGGAGGAGAAGGACATCACCTTCTCGCAGAACTACGCCTGTGACGACTGCGGCATCTCCATCGAGGAGCTGACGCCCCGGCTGTTCTCGTTCAACAGCCCCTTCGGCGCGTGCCCTACCTGCACGGGCCTGGGCGTGCAGCTGAAGACCGACCCGGCCCTCATCATCCCCGATGGGTCAAAGTCCATTCTGGACGGCGCGATCACCGCCAGCGGCTGGGCCTCCATCCGCTCCGACGGCATCAGCCGGATGTATTTCGAGGCGCTGAGCAAGCGGTACAAATTCTCCCTGTCCCAGCCCTTCGATGAGCTGAGCGACGAGGTAAAGCACGTCATCCTCTACGGCACGGACGGCGAAAAGCTGGAGCTGCACTACGACCAGCCCCGGGGCAAGGGCGTGCTGTACCAGCCCTTTGAGGGCATCTGCCACAATCTGGAGCGCCGGTATCAGGAGACCCAGTCCGATGCCAGCAAGAAGGAGATCGAGAGCTGCATGACCCCCTGCCCCTGCCCGGATTGCCGGGGCAAGCGGCTGCGGCCTGAGGCGCTGGCCGTCACCGTGGGCGGCAAGTCCATCTATGATGCCACCACCCTGCCGGTGAACGACGCGCTGGCCTTCTTTGACGGGCTGTCCCTGACGGGCAACCAGCAGCTCATCGCCGCGCAGATACTCAAGGAGATCCATGCCCGGCTGGGCTTTTTGCAGTCCGTGGGCCTGAGCTACCTCACCCTGTCCCGGGCCTCCGGCACGCTGTCCGGCGGCGAGAGCCAGCGTATCCGCCTGGCCACGCAGATCGGCAGCAGCCTCATGGGCGTGCTGTATATCCTGGACGAGCCGTCCATCGGATTGCACCAGCGTGACAACGACAAGCTGCTGGCCACCCTCCAGCGCCTCCGCGATCTGGGCAACACCCTCATCGTGGTGGAGCATGACGAGGACACCATGCGCGCCGCCGACTACCTTATCGACATCGGCCCGGGTGCGGGCGCGCTGGGCGGTCAGGTGGTGGCCTGCGGCACGCCGGAGGAGGTCATGGCCAACCCCAACAGCCTGACGGGCCAGTACCTCAGCGGCAAAAAGCGCATCTCGCTGCCGCCTCACCGCCGTCAGGGTAACGGCCACCTCCTCACCGTCCGGGGTGCGCGGGAGAACAACCTGCAAAACATCGATGTCACGTTCCCCCTGGGAACGTTCACCTGCGTCACCGGCGTCAGCGGCAGCGGCAAAAGCTCACTGGTGAACGAGGTACTGTATAAGGCGCTGGGCGCGTCTCTCAACCGCATGAAGCTGCGCCCCGGCAAACACGATGCCATCGAGGGCATGGAGCACCTGGATAAGGTCATCGCCATCGACCAGAGCCCCATCGGGCGCACGCCCCGCTCCAACCCCGCCACCTACACCAACCTGTTCAATTCCATCCGAGACCTGTTCGCCTCCACCGCCGATGCCAAGACCCGGGGCTACGGCCCGGGCCGCTTCTCCTTCAACACCAAGGGCGGGCGCTGCGAGGCCTGCGGCGGCGACGGTATGCTGAAGATCGAGATGCACTTCCTGGCGGACGTGTACGTCCCCTGCGAGGTCTGCCGGGGCAAGCGCTACAACCGGGAGACGCTGGAGGTGCGCTACAAGGGCAAGAACATCGCCGATGTGCTGGATATGACCGTGGCCGAGGCGCTGGAGTTCTTCTCCGCCGTGCCGGCCATCTGTGAAAAGCTGCAAACGCTGTACGACGTGGGCCTGGGCTACGTGAAGCTGGGCCAGCCGTCCACCACCCTGTCCGGCGGCGAGGCCCAGCGCGTGAAGCTGGCCACGGAGCTGAGCAAGCGCTCCACGGGCCGCACCATCTACATTTTGGACGAGCCCACCACCGGCCTCCACGCCGACGATGTCCGTAAGTTGCTGGAGGTTTTGCAGCGCCTCACCGATGCGGGCAACACGGTGCTGGTCATCGAGCACAACCTGGACGTGATCAAATGCGCCGACTACCTCATCGACCTTGGCCCGGAGGGCGGCGTAGGCGGCGGCACGGTGGTGGCCTGCGGCACGCCGGAACAGGTGGCCGCCTGCGAAGCATCCTACACCGGCCAGTATCTGAAAAAGTATTTGAAGTGACACACCGCCCGCCCCGCCTCAT
>USNH01000235.1 GCA_900556015.1 uncultured Eubacteriales bacterium
CTGAGGGTGTCCGCAATGGCGGCTCCCTCCACGCCGCATTCCCGGCAGGCGGCATAGGCCGCCAGAATGTTATACACATTGTAAATGCTGCGGAAGGCCAATGCCACGGTGAACTGCCCGTCCAGGATCAGTTTGCCGTTTTGCAGGTCCAGCTCCGTGGCGGCGTAGTCCGGGTCGGGCCGGGCGTGGCCGCAGCTGGTGCAGCGGTACGCGCCGATGTGGTTGTAGTGGACGTACTCATATTCCATGGGCGCGTGGCACACTGGGCAGTAGGCCCCGTCATGATAGACCCCGGTGGAGGTCTCCGTATCCGTGGCACAGCGGTTCAGGCCGAACCACTTTACCTTTTCATGGCCGACGGCAAAGCAGCTGGACAGGGGATCGTCGCCGTTCAGGATCAGCTCCGTATCGGGGTGGATGGCGGGGAGGATCGCGTCAAACACGCTTTCGGGGTGACCGTTCCGGGTGAGCTGGTCCCGGTACAGGTTGGTGATGACAAATTCCGTGGGGTGGAAATACTTGAAGCTGTGGGCGGCGTACCGCTCGTCGCTTTCCAGCAGCAGCACGTCTGCGTTGACCTTCCCCCCCAGGGTGGCGTGGGTCAGGATCAATGTGGTGACGCCCTCCACCTGGTTGGAGCCCTCGGCGTTGTAGATCACATTCTTGCCCTGGGAACGCAGGACGGTGGCGATCATCTCCACGGTGGAGGTCTTGCCGTTGGAGCCGGTGACGGCGATGATGTGGGGCGGCAGCTGCACCCGCTTCAGAATGTCGGGGCAGATCTTCAGGGCGAACTTGCCGGGCATAGAGCTGCCCTTGCCCACCAGCTTGCCTACAAATCGGCCCAGCTTGCAGACCACGATTGCTAAAAACTTTCGCATGAATATCCTTCTTTCAGCGTTTATTTTCCAGCCAGATCATCAGCGCCGTCAAATCGGCGGGGCTGACGCCGGAGATCCGGGACGCCTGTCCCAGATCCATGGGCCGCACGGCGGAGAGCTTCTCTCTTGCCTCCAGCCGCAGACCCTGAATGGCGTTGTAATCCAGGTCCGGGGGCAGCTTGTGACCCTCCACACGCTTGAACTCCGCCACCTGCTGCAGCTGGCGCTTGATGTAGCCCTCGTACTTGACGGAGATCTCAATTTCCTCCGCAATGTCGGCAGACAGGGGTGGCCGTCCGGGGTCGAAAGGGGCCAGCTCGGCGTAGTGAAGCTGGGGCCGCTTCAACAGGGACAGCAGGGAGCAGCCGTCCGGGGCGTCGGCAGTGCCGTGCTCTGTCAGGAAGGCCGTCAGGGCCGGAGAGGGGGCCACGCCGGTGTGTTCCAGCCGCTTGATCTCCTTTTCGATGGCGGCGTACTTCTCCTCCACCGCCCGGAGCCGCTCCTTCGGCACGAGGCCGATCTCATAGCCTCGCCGGGTCAGCCGCTGGTCGGCGTTGTCCTGCCGCAGCACCAGACGGTACTCGCTGCGGGAGGTCATGATGCGGTAAGGCTCGTTGGTGCCCTTGGTCACCAGGTCGTCGATGAGGGTGCCGATGTAGCTCTCCGCCCGGGAGAGGATAAAGGGGCTCTCCCCTCTCAGCTTCCGGGCGGCGTTAACGCCGGCCACAAAGCCCTGAACGGCGGCCTCCTCGTATCCGGAGGAGCCGTTGAACTGCCCTGCGCCGTACAGTCCGGCCACCTGCTTGGTCTCCAGGGTGGGCAGCAGGGCCAGGGGGTCGATGCAGTCGTACTCGATGGCGTAGGCGGGCCGGGTCATCACCGCGTGCTCCAGCCCCGTCACCGTGTGCAGCATTTGAATTTGAATTTCCTCCGGCAGGGAGGAGGAGAAGCCCTGAATGTACAGCTCCTCGGTATCAAGCCCCATCGGCTCGATGAAGAGCTGGTGGCGGGGCTTGTCCGCGAAGCGGACGATCTTCGTCTCGATGCTCGGGCAGTAGCGCGGCCCGACGCCCTCGATCACGCCGGAGTAGATGGGGCTGCGGTCGAGATTTTCGCGGATGATGCGGTGCGTCTCCTCGTTCGTGTAGGTGAGGTAGCACACCGCCTGATTGCAGGGAACGTGCTCGGTCGTGAACGAGAACGGCAGCGGCTCGGCGTCGCCATCCTGCCGCTCCATTTTGGAGAAATCGACGCTGCGGGCGTTGACGCGCGGGGGCGTGCCGGTCTTGAAGCGACGCAGGGGAAGTCCGAGCGCGCGCAGCTGCTCCGCGAGCGGCAGGCTTGCGTGCATCCCATCGGGGCCGCTTGACTGAATACATTCGCCCACGATGGTGCGCCCGTCGAGGTAGGTTCCCGAGCAGAGGATGACGGCCTTTGCGCCGAACACCGCGCCCGTCGCGGTGACGACGGCGGAGACTGCGCCGTTTTCCACGCGCAGCTCCACGATCTCCGCCTGCCGGAGCGTCAGGTTTTCCTGCCGCTCGAGCGTATGCTTCATGATCTGCTGATAGCGGCGGCGGTCCGCCTGCGCGCGCAGAGACCACACGGCGGGGCCCTTGCCGCGGTTCAAAAGGCGATACTGGATGCAGGCGCGGTCGGCGGCCTTTGCCATCTCGCCGCCGAGCGCGTCCAGCTCGCGCACAAGATGGCCCTTACCCGTGCCGCCGATGGCGGGGTTGCAGGGCATATTGCCCACGGCGTCAAGGTTGATGGTGAAACAGACTGTTTTCTGCCCCAGCCGCGCGCTTGCGAGCGCGGCTTCAATGCCGGCATGGCCCGCGCCGATGACGGCGACGTCGTAGTCGCCGGCAAAAAATTCGTACATAGGCGTCCTCTCGCCTCCCGAAGAACAAAATTGGATACATTAT
>USNH01000236.1 GCA_900556015.1 uncultured Eubacteriales bacterium
GCCAGCTTGTCCTCCTTCAGCTCCGCGCCGATGACGCACAGCCGCCCCGTGTAGTCCGCCGGGCCGCGGCGCACCTGATGCTCCTCGGGCACGAAGTCGAAGTGCAGCCACTGGCCGCCGTCGGCGGCGGGGACGATGCCCTTGGCCCGGAGGATCGCGCCGTATTCGCCGCCGTCCAGGGCGGACAGGATACGCTCCAGATCCGCCTCGGTGAACGTCTTTACCGTCTCCACGCCCCAGCTGGTGAACACCTCGTCGGCGTGATGGTGGTGATGGTGGCAGCCGCAATGGGGATCGTCGCACTCCTCGCCGTCGTGGTGATGGTGGTGGTGCTCGTGCTCCTCGTGGTCGTGATCATCGTCATGGTCGTGATGATGGCAGCAGTGGTCGTGGTCATGCTCATCATCATCGTCGTGATGATGGCAGCAGTGCTCATGCTCATCATGGTCATGCTCATCGTGGTCGTGGTGATGATGCTCATGCTCATGCTCATGCTCATGCTCATGCTCCGCCGCGTCCGCCTCGTGCTCGGCCCGCATCTTCTCCAGCAGCTCGTCCGCCAGGGACACCTTCTCCACGGCACTGAGGATGGTCTTGCCGTCCAGCACGTCCCAGGGGGTCGTCAGGATGGCGGCATCGGGGTTCTTCTCCCGCAGCAGCGCCACGGCGGCCTCCAGCTTCTCCTGGTTCAGCTTCTGCGTCCGGCTCAGAATGATCGTCCCGGCGGACTCGATCTGATTGTTATAGAACTCGCCGAAGTTCTTCATGTATACCTTCACCTTGGTGGCGTCCGCCACGGTGACGAAGCTGTTCAGCTTCATGTCCGGCACGTCCTTCACGGTGTTCTCCACCGCCACGATCACGTCACTGAGCTTGCCCACGCCGGAGGGCTCGATGAGGATGCGGTCGGGGTGGAACTGCTCATGTACCTCCTTCAGCGCCTTGTTGAAGTCGCCCACCAGGGAGCAGCAGATGCAGCCCGAGGACATTTCGGAGATCTGGATCCCCGCGTCCTTCAGAAAGCCACCGTCGATGCTGATCTCGCCGAACTCGTTTTCGATCAGCACCAGCTTTTCGCCCTTGTAGGCCTCCGCCAGCAGCTTTTTGATGAGTGTGGTCTTACCGGCACCCAGGAAGCCGGAGACGATGTCGATTTTTGTCATGGTATCAGTCCTTTTCAAAAATTTTATACCACGATTATCATACCACGAAATCACAAAAATGCAACGCCGTCACAGAAAATTTACAGCTTTTCCCTCAAAGAAGATGTACCACGCCCAGCGTCATCAGCGTGACGATGGTACCGGCGGCCAGCACCCCCAGCGTAATGGCCGGCAGGGCGTGGCGGAGGCGGATATTCAGGAAGGCCGCCACCAGCGCCCCGGTCCATGCGCCGGTGCCCGGCAGGGGGATGGCCACAAACAGCGCCAGCCCCGGCAGGCGGTACTTCCGCACCAGCCGCCCCTTCAGATGGGCGCGGCGCTCCAGCGCGGCGATTTTCGGGGCAAAGAAGGGATGCTTCCGCAGCCGGTCGAAGACCCGGCGCACCAGCAGGATGATAAAGGGCACCGGCAGGAGGTTCCCCACCATGGCGGCGGCGCAGGCCAGCCACGGATTCAGCCCTGCGGCGGTGCCGGCAGGGATGGCGCCCCGCAGTTCCACCACCGGCACCGCGGCAATGGCCATGGCACCGAAGGCGACATGAGAAAGCCCATCGCCGATAAACGAGTAGCGCTTGAGTACGAGGGTCACGCCCAGCACCGAGGCGCAAAGCGCGGTCAACACACCGGCAATGAAAGCATAGCGGACGAAGGAATAGCTGAAATATACGGCAATCATTTGGAATACGTTCATTATTTATAATACCTCCTTGCTGCGGTACTACCGCGTTCGGCGCGGCTGCATACTGCTTCATCAACAAATTTGGAAAGTTCACCGCGGTCACGAAACGAGGCGCGCAGCGGCGTTTTGACATTCGCCCCGGCACACAGGGCCGCGATCTCCTCCAGGCGCTCCGGGCTTACCGCCACCACGATCTCGTCGATCAGCGCCGCCTCATCCAGCGCCCGCAGCGTCCGCAGCAGCACCGGCACGCCGCACAGCGGCGCCGTCAGCTTATCCGTGCCGCCCATGCGCTCAGAGCGTCCCGCGGCAGGCACCAGCGCCGCGCAGCGGGGGTGCCGTTCCTTTTTCCGGTTTAACAGCTTGTCAAAGAGCTTCCCCATCGTCATTCACACGCTCCCGTCATCACCGCGCCATCCAGCAGACGCTCCGCCTCTTGGTATCCGATCTCCCGCACCATCGCCAGCTCCGACAGCAGTATCTCCTTGGCACTGTGCAGCATTTTTCTCTCTCCGGTGGACAGTCCCCGCGCCGCCTCCCGCCGCATCAGGGACTTGACCACCCGTGCCACCTCCGTCAGGTCGCCGCTTTTCAGCCGCGCCATGTTCTCCCTGTAGCGGCGGTTCCAGTTGCGCTCCTCCTCCACCGTCAGCGATGGGATGGCCGAGAGCACCGCGTCCATTCTCTCCCGATCATACAGCAGCCGCACGCCGATGGCCTCGCAGTTATCAGTGGGCAGCTTCAGTACCAGTCCGCTGACGGCTTGACGGAACACATAGTACGTCCGCGCCGCGCCGTGCAGCAGCTCCTCCGTCACGCTCTCAATAACGCCCGCCCCGTGCATGGGGTGCACCACCCGCTGACCGATGCCGTACATACCGCCGCCTCCCTTCCTGCTGTTCTTGTAGAAAATTATACCGTATTCCCCCACTTTTTACAAGGGATTTCCGTATCTTT
>USNH01000237.1 GCA_900556015.1 uncultured Eubacteriales bacterium
TCCGCTTTTTCGTCGTGATCTTGCAGGTCATGGCCGTCCCTCCCCTCTTTTTTCTTGCCTATTATACGGGCCGCGGCGGCAAATTGCAATACATTTTCGTGCCAAGAAAGCAACAAAATTTCAGAAGCGGATTTGTTGAAATCGCACAAGGTCATTCGCCGCGCTTATGGCTGGTATCGGCCAGCTTTAACCGGCGGCGGAGGATGGGGCAGACACCGGCGGCGATGACGATCTTCACCGCATCGCCGGGGAGATAGGGCAGCATCCCGGCCCAGAGGATGGCGGAGAACGTCATGCCCTTGCCCATGTAGACGTTGAGGATGAGGGCCATGTAGGGCATCCCCACGGCGTACAGCACCGCAAGACCGGCCAGGGAGGCCAGGGCCATACGGCGGGGGGCGAGACTGTCGCCGCAGACGCGGCCTACCACCCACGCGGCGGGGATCAGGCCCAGCAGGAAGCCGAAGGTGGGCTGGAACACGTAGCCCAGGCCGCCGCCCATGGTGAAGATGGGCAGGCCCACCAGCCCCAGCAGCACGTAGACCGCCTGGCTCACCGCGCCCCAGCGGCGGCCCAGCAGCAGGCCAGCCATGGCGGTGAACAGGTATTGCAGCGTGACGGAGCTGAAGCCCATGGGGATACGCAGGAACGCGCCTGCCGCCGTCAGGGCGGCGAAGAGGGCGGTATAGACCAGCTTGCGGGTGTTCATGGTGTGACCTCCGGGACAAAAACTGACCTGATGATACTAGAAATCTTAGCGTCTGTCAACCATTTACAAATACGGCAGACGGTGGTAGAATACCGCGTGAAAAGAGGAGAGGACGGTGGAGCGGATGTGGCGCGTGATACGGTATGAGCAGGTCGGCTCTACCAATGAGGTATGCAAGGCGCTGGCGGCCCGCGGGGCGGGCGATACCGCCGTGACGGCGCTGACGCAGACGGCGGGGAAGGGGCGGCTGGGCCGCTCGTTCCAGTCGCCGGAGGGCGGGCTGTATCTCTCGGCGCTGTGGCGTGACTGCGGCGGCGCGGAGCTGCTGCGGGTGACGCCCATGGCCGCCGTGGCGGTGTGCCGGGCGGTGGAGCGTCTGTGCGGCGCGAAATGCGGCATCAAGTGGTGCAACGATGTGGTGCTGGCGGGGCGGAAGCTGTGCGGCATCCTGACGGAGAGCCAACTGCGGCCCGACGGCAGTGCAGAGTGGCTGGTGGTGGGCATCGGCGTGAACGTGGCACAGACCGCGTTCCCATCGGACATCGCGGACACGGCCACGTCGCTGGCGCTGTGCGGCTATGAGGTAGACCGGGATGCGCTGGCGGAAGCCATATTAGGGGAGCTGGACGGCCTGCGGGCCGGGCTGGAGCGCCCGGAGGCGTGGCGCACGGAGTACCGGGCGCGGTGCGTGAACATGGGGAAGGCGGTGCAGGTGCTGCGGGGCGGCGAGGCCCGGCAGGCCAGGGCGCTGGACATAGACGGTGAGTTCGGGCTGACGGTGGAATATGAGGACGGCAGCCGGGAGACGGTACGCAGCGGCGAGGTGTCGGTGCGGGGACTGTACGGATATATCGAATGAGGTGACAGGTATGTGGAAAATGCTATGGGAGCTGTTTTACACCTTTGCCAAGGTGGGCGTGATGACCTTCGGCGGCGGCATGGCCATGCTGCCGATATTGCAGCGGGAGGTGGTGGAGAACAAGGGCTGGGCCACCGATGAGGAGCTGACGGATTACTTCGCCATCGGCCAGTGTACGCCGGGCATCATCGCGGTGAACACCGCCACCTTCGTGGGGCAGAAGCAGCAGGGTATCCTGGGCGGCATCGTGGCCACCATGGGCATCGTGTTCCCGTCGCTTATCATCATTTCGGCGCTGGCGGGCGTCATCAACACGTTCTCCCATCTGGCGTGGGTGCAGCACGCCTTTGCCGGGATACGGGTGTGCGTGTGCGTGCTGATCTTCAACGCGGTGGTGAAGCTGTTCAAGAGCGCGGTGAAGGACTGGCCGGCGGGAGTGATCTTCGCGGCGGTGCTGGCGCTGGCGCTGCTTACCGACCTGTCGCCGGTGGTGTTCGTGGCGCTGGCCGCGGCGGCGGGCATCGTGGTGCAGAACCTGATAAGGAGGAATGGCTGATGCTGTATGTGCGGCTTTTTTGGGAGTTTTTCAAGACGGGGCTGTTCGCCGTGGGCGGCGGACTGGCCACGCTGCCGTTTTTGCAGGATATGGCGGAGCGGACGGGGTGGTTCACCCACGCGCAGCTGGCGGATATGCTGGCGGTGTCGGAGTCCACGCCCGGGCCTATCGGCGTGAACATGGCCACGTATGTGGGGTTTACCACCGGGGGCGTGCCGGGGGCACTGGTGGCCACGCTGGGGCTGGTGACGCCGTCTGTGATCATCATCCTCATCGTGGCGGCGTTTCTGAAGGCGTTCCGGGACAGCAAATGGGTCAGCGGCGCGTTCTACGGCCTGCGGCCTGCGTCCACGGCGCTGGTGGCGGCGGCGGGCATCTCCGTCGTGCCGGTGGCGCTGCTCCACAGCGGGCAGACGGGGCTGGCGCTGCTGAACTGGCCGGCGCTGGCGCTGGCGGCGGTGCTGCTGGTGTTCACCAACTGGGTGAAGGTCACAAAGAAATGGCATCCCATCATCTTTATCGGCATCTCCGCCGTGGTGGGCGTGGTGCTGGGGTTCTGAATGACATAAAAAGCAGGAGGCGGGAAGCCTCCTGTTCTCAGGCTGTCGAAAAAGCCTCCGGCTTTTTTCGACAGCCTGAAATAATGTCGTTATTTTTGTGCCG
>USNH01000238.1 GCA_900556015.1 uncultured Eubacteriales bacterium
CGGTGACCTCGCAGGGCAGGTCCGCCGTCTTATCTCCGATGAGGGCCGCCACCTCGTCGCTGGTGTGGGCCCGCTTTTCCTTCAGCAGCACGTACATGGATACGCCGCCGCTGCCGGAGAAAACCCTGAAAACATCCCTGTCCGCGTTTTTCGCCAATCTGGCCCCCCGGGAGAAGTGGCTGGGCATCGGCGCAGTGGCCGTGACCCTGGCTCTGGCCCTGGTGCTGGGGCTGTGTCTGAAAGGAGGAAGCACCGATATGATGACGCTGATCTGGATCGCCGCCATGGTGATCTTCGGCGTGGTGGAGGCCATCACCGTGGGGCTGACGTCCATCTGGTTCGTAGTGGGCTCCGTGGCAGGGCTGATTGCCGCCATCTGCGGCGGTCCCATCTGGCTGCAGCTGGCCCTGTTCTTCGTGGTGTCCATCGTGTGCCTGGCGGCCACCCGGCCCCTGGTGAAGAAGCTGCTGCGCAAGGACGTTACCGCCACCAATGCCGACCGCGTGCTGGGCCAGACCGCCCGGGTCACCGAGAGCATCGACAACGCCGTGCCCACCGGGGCGGTGTATGTGGGCGGCATGACCTGGACCGCCCGCAGCGAAAGCGGCCAGCCTATCCCCCGCAACGCGCAGGTGAAGATCGTCCGCATGGAGGGCGTGCGCCTGTTCGTGGAACCCGTGTAAGTCCGTAAAAACTACTTATATTAAAAACAGGAGGAAAATCACATGCCAAGCAACATCTCTATCCCCGGCGCAGTAGCCATCGCCATTCTGGTGGTGCTGGTGCTGATCGTTATCGTCCGGAACATCTATGTGGTGCAGCAGTCCAAGGCCTATGTGGTGGAGCGGCTGGGCGCTTTCCACTCCGTGTGGGGCGTGGGCCTGCATCTGAAGGTCCCGTTCATCGAGCGGGTGGTGAAGAAGGTCAGCCTGAAGGAGCAGGTGGCGGACTTCGACCCCCAGCCGGTGATCACCAAGGACAACGTCACCATGCAGATCGACACCGTGATCTATTTCCAGATCACCGACCCCAAGCTGTATACCTACGGCGTGGAGTACCCCATGAGCGCCATCGAGAACCTGACGGCCACCACGCTGCGTAACATCATCGGCGAGCTGGAGCTGGATCAGTCGCTGACCAGCCGCGACACCATCAACGCCAAGATGCGCTCCATTCTGGACGAGGCCACCGACCCCTGGGGCATCAAGGTGAACCGGGTGGAGCTGAAGAACATCCTGCCGCCCCGCGAGATCCAGAACGCCATGGAGAAGCAGATGAAGGCCGAGCGGGAGCGCCGGGAGTCCATTTTGCAGGCCGAGGGCGAAAAGGCCAGCAAGGTGCTCATCGCCGAGGGCGAGAAGCAGTCGGTGCTGCTGCAGGCGGACGCGGCGAAGCAGGCAAAGATCATGGCCGCCGAGGCCGAGGCTCAGTCCATCCTGAAGGTGCAGCAGGCACTTGCGGACTCCATGCGCCTGCTGAACGAGAACGCGCCCAACGACCAGGTCATCAAGCTGAAGGCGTTGGAGGCGCTGGGGAAGGTGGCGGACGGCAAGGCCACGAAGCTCATCATCCCCAGCGAGATCCAGGGGCTGGCCGGACTGGCCGCCAGCGCCAAGATGCTGGTGGAGGACGGCAAGGAGGCGTAAGCTATGGCAAAGACGGAACAGCGCTTTATCAAGGTCATGGGGGAGAGCGCCTTTATCAGCAGCAACGAGGTGCTGGTGGACACGCAGACCGGCGTGCAGTATCTCTACCACGCTGCGGGCAACTCCGGCGGGCTGACGGTGCTGGTGGACGCGGAGGGCAAGCCGCTGCTGTATCATAAGACGCCGGACGCGCCGGAGTTCTGACGGAGAAAGGAGCGGAGCGATGGGACTTGAGGCGAAGCAGTGCCCCCTGTGCGGCGGGAGAATGATGCCGCCGCGGTGTGCCAGCTATCTGACCGCGGTGGATGACCCCAGTCTGCCCGTCATGGAGCGGCACATAAAGGTGCTGATCTACACCTGCGAGGTGTGCCGGTATGTGGCGATGTTTGCGCCGCCGTCGCCGTTGGAGGAATTTGAGAAGCGGCAGGCAGAGGAGCAGGCCATCACCGACCCGGTGGGGCGGTTCATGTATAACTTCCGGGAGTATTCGGACGAGAAGCTGCAGCAGGTCATCGACGGAAAGGGATACGTGCAGGAGGCGAAGAAGGCGGCCAAGCAGCTGCTGTACCGCCGACGGTATGGGGAATAGAACACAAAAAGTAACCGTCAAAGCTATCCGGAGGAGACGTATGCGCCGCAAAATCGTCGCGCTGCTGCCCTGCGGGACGCGAGGACGCACTGCCCTGCTGTCCTGCAAGCCTGAACCTGAAAAGGAGCTGAGAGTCCCATGTACTATCTCTTTGCCGGCGGCTTACAGCCCCAGTCCGCCCCACCGGCGGACGGACGGGGCGTGCTGGCCATCCTTACGCCGCAGGAGACCCACACCGCGGCGCTGCCCGCCGGGCTGTCCGTGCCGGCTGCGCCTGCAGACCCGCATGAGTCTCAGTTCTGCTGGCTGCACATCGACCGCACCGGCGTCACCGGCCACCTGCGCACGCCGCCCCGGGCCAACCAGAGCGCACGCCGCCTGAGCTTCACATGGCTGGAGGGCTCCCTGCTGGTGGTAGATCACGACCGCGTGGCGGCGGACTGCATCGACCATATGGCGGCCCAGCGTCCGGCGCTGCCCGGCAGTCCCGACGCCTTTCTGACGGCGCTGCTGATGGCGTTGATCCAGAACGATCTGCC
>USNH01000239.1 GCA_900556015.1 uncultured Eubacteriales bacterium
ACGGGCACACCCACGAGGTACATTCCCCGGAGGAGACGGTGGCGCTGCTGACGTATATGGTGGGCCACAACCAGCACCACGCGGAGGAGCTCCACGAGCTGGCACACAGCGTGGAGGGCGAGGCGCAGCAGCTGCTCCACGAGGCGGTGGTGGAGCTGACACTGGGCAACGAGAAGCTGGCGGAGGCGCTGCGTATCCTGAAGGAGGAGAAATGAGATGTGTCTTTCCACGGTACTGACAACGGAGCATCAGGTGGTGTGCAAGAACGTGGCCGCCGTGACGCAGAAGGACGGAAAGCTGGTCTTTACGGACATCATGGGGATACCCACGGTGGTGGAGGGCAGCATTGAAAAGATCGACCTGATGGAGAATGAGATACTCATTCGGAAGGCGTAAGACTGCCTTTATATAGGTATATACGTGTATAAAGTAAGCCCCGGCCTGTGGCCGGGGCTTACTCTATGTCCTATGCTTACAAATTGTGTACACGCAGGGCGCGGACGGCGTTCAGCACCGCCAGCACCATCACGCCCACATCGGCGAAGATGGCGGCCCACATATCCGCCACGCCCACCGCCACCAGCACCAAACACGCGAACTTCACCACCAGGGCGAACACGATGTTCTGATACACGATGCCGATGCACTTGCGGGAAATTTTGATGGCCTTGCTGATCTTGGCAGGGTCGTCGTCCATCAGCACGATGTCGGCGGCCTCGATGGCGGCATCCGACCCCATCGCGCCCATGGCGATGCCGATGTCGGCGCGGCCCAGCACCGGCGCGTCGTTGATGCCGTCGCCCACGAAGGCCAGCTTGTCCCGGCCCTTCTGCTGCGCCAGCAGCGCTTCCACCTGGGCCACCTTGCCGGCGGGCAGCAGCTCGCTGTGGACCTCGTCCACGCCCAGCTCCGCCGCCACCGCGTCGGCCACCTTTTTGGCATCGCCGGTGAGCATGACGGTCTTTTCCACGCCGGCCTTATGCAGCGCGGCCAGCGCCTCCTTGGCGTGGGACTTCACCACATCGGAGATGACGATATGGCCGGCGTACTGGCCGTCCACCGCCATGTGGATGATCGTGCCTACGCTGTGGCAGTCGTGATACGGGATGCCCAGCCGCTCCATGAGCTTGCTGTTGCCCGCCGCCACCGTGTGGCCGTCCACGCAGGCGGTGACGCCGTGGCCGCTGAGCTCCTGAATATCCGTGACGCGGCTGCGGTCGATGGCCTTGCCGTAAGCCTTTTGCAAGCTCTTGCTGATGGGATGGGAGGACGCACACTCCGCCAGCGCCGCGTACTCCAGCAGCTTACGCTCGTCCATATCGCTGTGGTGGACGGCAGTGACCTCGAACACGCCCTTCGTCAGCGTGCCGGTCTTGTCGAACACCACGGTTTTCACCTGGGACAGCGTCTCCAGGTAGTTCGAGCCCTTGACCAGCACGCCCTCGCGGCTGGCGCCGCCGATGCCGGCGAAGAAGCTCAGAGGGATGCTGACCACCAGGGCGCAGGGGCAGCTTGTGACCAGGAAGGTCAGGGCGCGGTAGACCCACTGCTCCCACTGGCCGTCCAGGCCGCCCAACAGACGGATCACCGGCGGCAGCACCGCCAGCGCCAGGGCGCTGTAACACACGGCGGGGGTGTAGATACGGGCAAACCTGGCGATGAAGTCCTCGCTGCGGGACTTGCGGGAGCTGGAGTTCTCCACCAGCTCCAGTATCTTGGACACGGTGGACTCGCCGAACGCCTTGGTGGTGCGGATTTTCAGAAGGCCGGTCATGTTGATGCAGCCGCTGATGATCTCGTCGCCCTCGCAGGCATCGCGGGGCAAACTCTCGCCGGTGAGGGCGCTGGTGTTCAGGGTGGAGCTGCCCTCCACCACCACGCCGTCGATGGGGACTTTTTCGCCGGGCTGCACCACGATGATCGTGCCCACGGCCACCTCATCCGGGTCGATCTGCACCAGCTGGCCGTCACGCTCCACGTTGGCGTAGTCGGGGCGGATGTCCATCAGGGCGCTGATGCTCTTACGGCTCTTGCCCACGGCGTAGCTCTGGAACAGCTCGCCGATCTGATAGAACAGCATGACGGCGATGGCCTCGTTGTAGTCGCCGCTCTTTTCATAGATGGCCAGCGCGAACGCGCCCACGGTGGCCACGGCCATGAGGAAGTTCTCATCGAACACCCGTCCGTTCAGGATACCCTGTCCGGCCTTTTTCAGGATGTCATAGCCGATGATCCCATAGGCCGCCAGATACAGCGCCAGCCGCAGCCAGCCCGTCACCGGCAGGATATGCAGCGCCGCCAGCATGACGGCGGTGATGAGGATGCGCGAGAGCATCTTTTTCTGCTTCTTCGTCATAGTACCGCTCCTTTCTCTTTCGGAAGAAAGCGTGCCCCGCAGCGGCGCGGGGCGCAGGTGAGATATGCCTTACAGCTCGATCTCGCAGTCCGGCTCGACCTTCTTGCAGGCCTTCAGCACGGCCTTCATGGTGGCCTTCGCGTCCGCGCCCTCAGCAAATTCCACGATCATCTTTTGGGTCATAAAGTTCACCACGGCGGAGGCCACGCCCTCGGTCTTGCCGGCGGCCTCCTCCATCAGGTTGGCGCAGTTGGCGCAGTCCACTTCGATGTTATATGTCTTTTTCATGGGATGAGCTCCTTTCCTGTGTGCAAATCATTAAGCACTTGTTTAATCATCATGGCCGTAGTATACTGTGAGTACGATCAAAAGTCAACCGCTCCGTCCCACTCTCTGCCAAAGGGGCG
>USNH01000240.1 GCA_900556015.1 uncultured Eubacteriales bacterium
GGTTGGGCGGGGAGAGGATTACGCCGGCCTCGCTGTCAAGCGGCCCGCCGCAGGATATGCCCGCCGCGGCGACCCGCGCCGGTTCCAGCCCCTGCCGTGCAAGCAGGTTGCGGACCGCGTCGAGAATGCGGCGGATGACGCCCAGCTCGGAGGACATACCGTTCTTGGTCAGGGTGATGACGGAGAAGCCCTTCTTGCCGGCGATGCCGGTGATCATGCTGCCGCTCTCCATGTCGGCCTGAGACTCATCGAAGCGCTCCCGGATCATGGTGCCGGGGTGGTCGGGCTGGTTGGTGTTGCGGATGTTCAGGGGGATGTTCTTCTCCCGCACCGGGGACACCGTGCCCTCGTGGAGCACCTGCGCGCCGATATAGCTCAGCTCCCGGAGCTCGGCGTAGGTGATGCGCTCGATGGGCCGGGGGTCTTTCACGATCTTGGGGTCGGCCATGAGGAAGCCGGACACGTCCGTCCAGTTCTCGTACACATCGGCGTCCAGCGCCGCCGCCGCCAGCGCGCCGGTGATGTCGCTGCCGCCGCGGGAGAAGGTGTGGATGCTGCCGTCGGGCATCACGCCGTAAAACCCGGGGATGACCACCCTGCGCCCGGAGGCCGCACGGCGGAGGCTCTCATAGCTCTGCGCCTGATCCACCGTGCCGTCCAGCCTGAACTTCAGCCACAGGGAGCTGTCCAGAAAGTCAAAGCCCAGGTAGTCGGCCATGAGCCGGGCAGCGAAATACTCGCCCCGTGACACCAGCTCATCGGCGCTGATGCCCTTGTCCATCTTGGCGCGCAGGTCGTCAAACTCCCGCTCCAGCGGGGTGGACAGGCCCAGTGCGTCCCGTATCTCCAAATACCGGCTGCGAACCATATCAAACACGCCGTCGCAGCTGACACCGTATTGCAGGTGCGCGTGGCACAGGTACAGCAGGTCGGTGATCTTATGGTCGTTCTTGAACCGCTTTCCCGCGGCGCTGACCACCACCACCCGGCGGCTGGGATCGGCCTCTACGATGGAGCGCACCTTGGCGAACTGGGTCTCGTCCGCCATGGACGAACCGCCGAATTTCAACACTTTTAACATACGTCTCGCCTCTTTCGCTGTTGTTTTCCGTGAGGGCTTTTCTTCGCGGCGACAAAAAATTCTTTTTTGTCTACGAGAGAAAAACACTTGCTTTTTTGTTGGAGACAGTGTATCATAGGCCCATCGCAAATGCAAGAGTAAATTTTTCGGAGGTGTTCCTCATGAACTACCACAGCACGCGAAACGAGCAGCTCACCGCCTCCTCCACCCATGCGGTGCTGCAGGGCATCGCCCCGGATGGCGGCCTGTATATCTGCGACCCGGCCAGGCTGGACTTCGACTGGCGGGCCGCCCTGGAAAAGTCCACACTGGACATGGCGGCGGACATCCTCCACGCCCTGCTGCCGGATTTTGACGATATGCCCGCGCTGGTGCGGGCCAGCTACAAGGACAAATTCCCCACCTCCGACCTGACGCCCCTGACGCCGGTGGCGGACAAGTACGTGCTGGAGCTGTACCACGGGCCGACCTCCGCGTTCAAGGACGTGGCGCTGTCGGTGCTGCCCCACCTGATCGGCGCGGCGGCCAAGGCCGAGGGCCTGAAGGGCGATGTGGTCATCCTCACCGCCACCTCCGGCGACACCGGCAAGGCGGCGCTGGAGGGTTTCCACGATGTGCCGGGCACGCGGATCATCGTGTTCTATCCCTACGGCGGCGTGTCCGCCGTGCAGCAGGCACAGATGGCCACCCAGCCCGGCGGCAACGTGAAGGTATGCGCCGTGCGGGGCAACTTCGACGACGCGCAGACCGGCGTGAAGGCCATTTTTGCCGACTGCCAGGGCAAGGATCTCCACGGCGCGATGCTGTCCAGCGCCAACTCTATCAACATCGGACGTCTCGCACCCCAGGTGGTGTATTACTTCCGGGCCTACGGCGACCTGGTGAAGGCGGGCCGCATCCGGCTGGGCGACAAGGTGGACTTCACCGTGCCCACCGGCAACTTCGGCGACATTCTGGCGGGCTGGTTCGCCAAGTGCATGGGGCTGCCCGTGGGGCGGCTGGTGTGCGCCAGCAACGCCAACGATGTGCTGACGGAGTTCCTGCGTACCGGGCGCTATGACCGGCGCAGGCCGTTTTACAAGACCACTTCCCCCTCCATGGACATCTTGGTGTCCAGCAACCTGGAGCGGCTGCTGTATCTTCTCAGCGGCGACGCGGACTATGTGGCGTCCCTGATGGCACAGCTCAGTGAGCAGGGCTGGTATCAGGTCAGCGACACGCTGCTGGCCAAATTGCAGGAGAGCTTCGGCTGCGGCTGCTGCGATGACGCGGGCGCGGCGAAGGTCATCGGTGAGCTGTGGCGGGAGCAGCGCTACCTGTGCGATCCCCACACCGCCGTGGCGTGGGCCGTGGCGCAGGAGCAGACCGGCGACGCGCCCATGGTGGTGCTGTCTACCGCATCGCCCTATAAGTTCCCCGCCGCCGTGCTGGCGGCGCTGGGCGAGGATGGCGGCGGCGATGAGTTCGCCATGATGGAGCAGCTCCACGCCATCACCGGCGCGGCCATCCCTGCCAACCTGCGGGGGCTGGAGGGCCGCCCCGTGCTGCACAAGGACGTGATCGACAAGACCGCCATGGAGGACTACGTCCTGGCGGAGATTTTGAAATAATAGTTCCAATTCGGGATGCTTTCCCGCGCTGTCATTGTGAAACCAGTCCGCAGACTGGTTGTGGCGAT
>USNH01000241.1 GCA_900556015.1 uncultured Eubacteriales bacterium
GCTTTCAGGAGCTCCTGCCGCTCCTCCATGGCGCAGGCGATGTGCTGGGGGCGGTGGGCGTCGCTGCCCAGGGTGATGATCTCGCCGCCCAGACTGCGGTACAGCCGCAGAATATCCTCCCCCGGCAGGGGCTCGTTTCCCC
This sequence comes from uncultured Eubacteriales bacterium, assembly GCA_900556015.1. Next base: position 143 of record USNH01000241.1, read on the forward strand.
GGTTGGTGTTGCACTCGATGCCCACCCCCTGGGGAATGATGGTGCGGAAGATCTCCTCCACCCGATCCATGTGGCGGCGGAAGGTCATGTGCTCCCCGTGGTGCTCGTTGATATACCGCAGGGGCAGGGTCAGGTGGCCCAGCACCTGGAACCGGCCCCACCGGGCCAGGGTCAGCACGTCGTCCAGATAGCTGTCGATGACACTATCATAATACGCTTCGCTGCCTTTTTCAATATAGTACAGGTCCATGTTGTCAAACTTTTTTCCGCTCAGGTGCACGGAGCCGATGACAAAGTCCAGCTCCTCCCCGGCCAGAAGCCGGTCCGCCCGGTCGAAGCTCAGCTGGGCCTCCCCCAGCTCCGCCCCCCGCCGCAGGGTGATCCGGTCCCCCCACAGTGCCTGGGCCTCATGGAACTGCCGCCGGGACTCCGCCCAGTCGAAGTCGTCCCGGGGGGTCTGGGTGCCCCATTGGATGGTGTCCACATGGTCGGTGATGCACAGCTCCCGCAGGCCCTGCCGGACGGCAGCCTCCGCCGCCTGGGCCATGGTCTGGTGCCCGTCCGGGGAGCAGGTGGAATGGACGTGATAATCTGCAAGATACATGGCTTACTTCTTCTTTCCGAAAAAGCTGCGGTGCTTTTCGTAGTTGCCTTCGCCCAGGGTCTCGCTGAATTTCTTCAGGGCCTCCTTCTGCTCCCGGTTCAGGTCCTGGGGCGTCTCGATGGTGACGGTGACGTACTGGTCGCCCCGTCCCCGTCCGTTGAGCACGGGGATGCCCTTGCCCCGCAGCCGGAACACCGTGCCGGTCTGCGTGCCCTCCGGCAGATCGTACTTCACCTTGCCGTCGATGGTGGGGATCTCCAGCGTCGCGCCCAGCACCGCCTGGGCAAACGTGATAGGCTCCTCCGTGAACACGTCCACGCCCTCCCGGCGGAACGTCTCGTCCGGCTGCACCATCACGGTGATCAGCAGATCACCGGCGCTGCCGCCGTTCTTTCCGGCGTTGCCCTGTCCCCGCAGGGAGATGGTCTGCCCGTGGTCGATACCGGCGGGGATGTTGACCTGAATGGTCTTGCGCTTCCGCGTCCGCCCCTGTCCGCCGCAGTCCGTGCAGGGCTGGTGGATAATGCGGCCCGTGCCGTGACATTTCTGACAGGGCCGGCTGGTGGCGAACACGCCCATGGGCGTCCGCTGCTGCACCTGCACCTGCCCGCTGCCCCGGCAGTCGGGGCATACCTCCGGCGTCGTGCCGGGCTGGCAGCCGCTGCCCTTGCAGGTGGGGCACTGCTCGCTGTGCTCCACCGTCACGTCCTTCTGACAGCCGAAGGCCGCCTCCTTAAACGTGACGGACACGCTGGCGCGGATGCTCTCGCCCCGCTGGGGCGCGTTGGGATTGCGGCGCTGTCCGCCGCCGAAGCCGCCGCCGAAGAAGCTGCCGAAGATGTCCCCCAGGTCGCCGAAGTCGAAGCCGCCCGCGCCGCCGTATGCGCCGCCAGCGCCAGCGCCCGCGCCATAGCTGGGGTCTACCCCGGCGAAGCCGAACTGGTCATACCGCGCCTTCTTCTCCGGGTCGGACAGTACCTCGTTGGCCTCGTTGACCTCCTTGAACTTCTCCTCGGCCTCCTTGTCGCCGGGGTTCATGTCCGGGTGGTACTTCCGCGCCAGCCTTTTATAGGCTTTTTTGATCTCGTCCTCGCTTGCGCCCTTGCTGACGCCGAGAACCTCGTAATAATCGCGTTTGTTTTCTGCCATCGCACTTCTCTCCACTCAAAGGGGTGATAACACCACAACAAGGGACAGGTCACTCCTGCCCCTTATTGTGGGATATATTTGCCTTACTTGTTGTTCTGCTCGTCGTCGTCCACGACCTTGTAGTCGGCGTCGTAGTACTGCTGCCCGCCGTTGCCTGCGTCGCCGCCGGGCTGACCGCCCATGTTGGGGTCGCCCTGGGGCGCGGCCTGCTGATACAGCTTCTCGCTCATCTTGTAGAACAGTTGGGTCAGCTCCTCGGTGGCGGCCTTGATAGCGTCGGTGTCCTCGCCCTTCAGCGTCTCCTTCAGCTTCTCATAGAAGCCCTCCGCCGTGCGCGGCAGGTTCGGCTCATTGTACCATTCGCAGGGGTCCAGCTCCGTGTCGCCGAATTTCCGGGCGAACATCGCGCCGAGGCCCATCGCCTCCGCGTAGGGCAGCGTCCGGTAAAAATACTGCGGGTCGCGCTGCAGGCGCATGGCGAGGTGGCTTTCCGAGGTGCGCAGCAGAAAACGGCGGAAGCCCAGGATCTGCCCGAGCAGGCGGGTGCCCGCCGCGCTGCGCCGCCCGCCGTGGCGCGTCAGGACGCCGGTCAGAACGCTGAGCGCCGCAGCCAGCAGCATCAGCGGGATGCCGATGATAAACACCAGCACCTTGGTGATGCCCCATGCGGCCCGGACGGCAAAGAGCACCAGCTTGAACACGAACAGCACGATGCCCAGAATAAACAGTGTGAACATGTAAAAACGCTCCTTCTGGTCTTTTTAC
>USNH01000242.1 GCA_900556015.1 uncultured Eubacteriales bacterium
TGCACTCCGGGTGCTCCCGGTGCAGGTGGATGGCGTCAAAGGCGCACTTGGTGGTACACACGCCGCAGCCGATACACTTGTTGGGATCGACGATGCTTGCGCCGCAGCCCAGACACCGGGCCGTCTCCGCCTTGACCTGCTCCTCGGTGAACGCCACCCGCTCGTCCTTGAATGTCCGGCGCAGCGCGTCGTTGTAGCCGATACGCTGGCGGGGCGTATTGTCGTAGCTGTCCACGGCGATGAGGGCGTTTTTCTTGTCCAGCTCGATGAACTGGCGGCGGTTGCGGCCAATGGTCAGCGTTGCGCCCTGGACATAGCGGTGCAGGGACACCGCGCCCTCCTTACCGGCGGCGATGGCATCGATGGCGAACTTCTGCCCGGTGTATACGTCGCCGCCTGCGAAGATGTCCTTCTCCGCCGTCTGATACGTCACCGGGTCGGCCTGCACCAGCCCCCGGCCATCCAGCTCCACCGCCGTGCCGGTGAGCAGCGTGCTCCAGTCCGGCTTCTGGCCGATGCAGTACAGCACCGTCTCGCAGGGCGTGACCTGCACGGTGTTCTCGTCGTACACCGGGGCGAACCGGCCATTCTCGTCCTTGACGCGCAGGCACTTGACAAAGGCCATGCCGGCGGTCTTGCCGCCCTCCACGTTGATCTCCTTCGGGCCGAAGCCGGCGTAGATGGCCACGCCGTCCCGCTCGCACTCGGAGCGATCCTCCTCGCCCATGGGCATCTCGTCATACCCCTCCAGGCAGTACAGGCTCACCTTCTCCGCGCCGCAGCGCACCGCCGTGCGGGCCACGTCCGCGGCGATGTTGCCGCCGCCGATGACCACCACCCGGCCCGAGAGGGTCTTTTCCTCCCGCAGGTTCACGTCCCGCATGAAGTCCACGCCGGAGCGCACGCCCTCCGCGTCGCCGCCGGGGATGGTCAGCGCGCCGCCGTGCTGTAAGCCGATGGCCAAATAGAAGCCCTTGTAGCCCTGCTCACGGAGCTGGGGGATGGTCACGTCCTTGCCAACCTCCACGCCGCAGCGAAGCTCCACGCCCAGCTGGCGCAGCACGTCGATCTCCGCCTCCACCACGTCCTTCTCCAGACGGAAGGAGGGGATGGCGTTCATGAGCATACCGCCGGGGCGGTGTTCCTTTTCAAACACGGTGGGGCGATAGCCCTTCTCCGCCAGATAGTAGGCGCAGCTCAGACCCGCCGGGCCGCCGCCGATGATGGCGATCTTCTCCGAGAACTCGCCGTCCACCTTGGGGATGACCTTCTCCGGCACGAAGCGGGTGGCCGCGTCCAGATCCTGCTGGGCGATGAACCGCTTCACCTCGTCGATGGCCACGGCCTGATCCACCGTGCCGCGGGTACAGGCGTCCTCACACCGGCGGTTGCAGATGCGTCCGCACACGGCGGGAAACGGGTTCTCCCGCTTGATGAGCTGCAAAGCCTCCCGGTACTTGCCCTGGGCCGCCAGCTTCAGGTAGCCCTGCACGGCGATGTGGGCGGGACAGGCGGTCTTGCAGGGGGCAGTGCCGGTGTCGTAGCAGTTGATGCGGTTCTTGTCCCGGTAGTCGGTGGCCCACTTCTCCGGCCCCCACTTCACCTCGTCCGGCAGCTCCTGCCGGGGATACTGGATATACCCGTCCTTGGTACACAGCTTTTGGCCCAGCTTCACCGCACCGGCAGGACAGTGCTCCACGCAGCGCCCGCAGGCCACGCACTTCTCGCTCTCCACGGCGGCCACATAGGCGCTGCGGGACAGGTTGGGCGTGTTGAACAGCTGGCTGGTACGCAGGGCGTTGCACACGTTCACGTTGCAGTTGCAGATGCCGAAGATCTTCTCCTCGCCGTCGATGTTGGTGATCTGATGGACAAAGCCGTTGTCCTCCGCCTTTTTGAAGATCTCCAGCGCCTCGTCGCGGGTGATATACGTGCCGCGCTGTGTCTCCACGATGTAGTCGGCCATGTCGCCCACGCCGATGCACCAGTTCTCCACGTCGTCGCCGCAGCCCTCGCCCAGCTTGGCGCGGCTCATACGGCAGGAGCAGGGACCGGCGGCATACTTGCCCTCATATTTCTTCAACCAGTGGGAAATATGCTCCACATCGACAGATTGATTTTCCGTCTCAATGGCCTTTTCCACCGGGATCACATGCATACCGATACCGGCACCGCCGGGGGGCACCATGGCGGTGATCTTCTCCAGCGGTAAGAAGGTCATACGCTCAAAGAACTTGGCCAACTCCGGGTGGGCGTCGATCTGATCCTTTTTCATATTAAAGAACTCGGCGCTGCCGGGTACGAACATGGGCAGCACATACTGCTTGGTGCGGCTGGGGTTCTCCCAGTTATACTCCAACAGGCCAATGCTGCTCATCTCTTGCAGCAGCGGCTCCAGATATTTCTTGCTCTTGCCGGTGGCTTTTGCCACTTGGTCCAGGGTCATGGGCTTGCGCACCTTCATCTTCAGTGCGATCTCTGCCATTTCGTCCGTAACCACGCAGGCCAAGCCGTAATACTCCGGATCCTCTACCGTCACCTTGTGACCGATCCGGTCCGTGATTTTTTGACCAAGTTTGAGGATCAATTCTCTCTCTTCAGCCATCGTCTTCTCCCCCCGTACTTATGCGTTCCAGTCCCGGACTTGCT
>USNH01000243.1 GCA_900556015.1 uncultured Eubacteriales bacterium
CCAAGAGATAGTCTATACGCAGTGGCCGACATATGCAGACCCCCGGCTTCCGCGTGCCATTCAGAGTGCCATTCCAAGTACCGGCGGCACACGGAATCTGTCCATGACGCAGTTTTTCTCAACCTGCCCCGCAGAAGATGCAAAAAATCCGGTATCGCTCCAAACGGAACAATACCGGATTTTTGTTTGTTTTCAGCCAATGATGTCTGCAAACGCAGTCACATCAAAGGTTTGCAAGTTTCAAGCCGCTTTGTGAACGCTCAAAAAATCGCTCACATTTCCTTTATCGCAGCCTGTGCGGCGGCCAGGCGGGCGATGGGCACGCGGAAGGGGGAGCAGGACACGTAGTCCAGGCCCACCTTGTGGCAGAACTCCACGGAGGAGGGGTCGCCGCCGTGCTCGCCGCAGATGCCCAGGTGCAGGTCGGGACGGGTCTCGCGGCCCATCTTGGCGGCCATCTTCACCAGCTTGCCCACGCCGATCTGATCCAGGCGGGCGAAGGGATCGCTCTCGTAGATCTTGTTGTCGTAGTAGGCGGGCAGGAACTTGCCGGCGTCGTCACGGCTGAAGCCGAAGGTCATCTGGGTCAGGTCGTTCGTGCCGAAGGAGAAGAACTCGGCCTCCTTGGCGATCTCGTCGGCGGTGAGGGCGGCGCGGGGGATCTCGATCATCGTGCCCACCAGGTACTTCATGTTCATACCGGCGGCGGCCAGCTCCTCATCGGCGGTCTTGACCACCACGTCCTTGACGAACTTCAGCTCCTTGACCTCGCCCACCAGGGGGATCATGATCTCGGGGGCCATGTTCCAGTCGGGGTGCTTCTTCTGCACGTTGATGGCGGCGCGGATGACGGCACGGGTCTGCATGACGGCGATCTCCGGGAAGGTGACGGCCAGACGGCAGCCGCGGTGGCCCATCATGGGGTTGAACTCATGCAGGGAGGAGATGATGGCCTTGATGTCGGCCACGGACTTGTTCATATCCTTGGCCAGCAGCTCGATGTCGCGCTCCTCGGTGGGAACGAACTCGTGCAGAGGGGGATCGAGGAAGCGGATGGTGACGGGGCAGCCCTCCATGGCCTCGTAGATGCCCTCGAAGTCGCCCTGCTGCATGGGCAGCAGCTTAGCCAGGGCCTTCTCGCGCTGCTCCTTGGTGTCGGAGCAGATCATCTCGCGGATGGCGGCGATACGGTCGCCCTCGAAGAACATATGCTCGGTGCGGCACAGGCCGATGCCCTGCGCGCCCAGCTCACGGGCCTTGGCGGCGTCGTGGGGGGTATCGGCGTTGGTGCGGACCTGTAGACGGCGGAACTTGTCGGCCCAGGCCATGATGCGGCCAAAGTCGCCGCCCACGCTGGCGTCCACGGTGGGCATAGCACCGTCGTAGATGTTGCCGGTAGAGCCGTCCAAACTCATCCAGTCGCCCTCGTGATAGGTCTTGCCGGCCAGGGTGAACTGCTTGTTGGCCTCGTCCATGTTGATCGCGCCGCAGCCGGAGACGCAGCACTTGCCCATGCCGCGGGCCACAACGGCGGCGTGAGAGGTCATACCGCCGCGGACGGTCAGGATGCCCTGAGCGGCCTTCATGCCCTCGATGTCCTCGGGAGAGGTCTCCAGGCGGACCAGGACCACCTTCTCACCGCGGGCGGCCCACTCCTTGGCGTCCTCGGCGGTGAAGACGATCTTGCCGCAGGCAGCGCCGGGAGAGGCGGGCAGAGCCTTGCCCACGGGCTCGGTGGACTTCAGGGCCTTGGGGTCGAACTGGGGATGGAGCAGGGTGTCCAGGTTGCGGGGGTCGATCATGGCCACGGCCTGCTGCTCGGAGATCATGCCCTCGTCCACCAGATCGCAGGCGATCTTCAGCGCGGCAGGCGCGGTGCGCTTGCCGTTGCGGCACTGCAGCATATACAGCTTGCCGTGCTCCACGGTGAACTCCATATCCTGCATATCGCGGTAGTGATCCTCCAGGATGTTGCAGACCTTGACGAACTCGTCATAGGCCTGGGGGAACTTCTCAGCCATCTCGGCGATGGGCATGGGGGTGCGGACACCGGCCACCACGTCCTCGCCCTGGGCGTTGGTCAAAAACTCGCCCATCAGCTTCTTCTCGCCGGTGGCGGGGTCACGGGTAAAGGCCACGCCCGTGCCGCAGTCGTCGCCCATGTTGCCGAAGGCCATGGACTGGACGTTGACGGCAGTGCCCCAGGAGTAGGGGATATCGTTGTCGCGGCGGTACACGTTGGCACGGGGGTTGTCCCAGCTGCGGAACACGGCCTTGATCGCGCCGATGAGCTGCTCCTTGGGGTCGGAGGGGAAGTCGGAGCCGATCTTGGCCTTGTACTCGGCCTTGAACTGCATGGCCAGCTCCTTCAGGTCGGCGGCATCCAGCTCCACGTCCTGCGTCACGCCCTTCTTCTCCTTCATGGCGTCGATGAGCTGCTCGAAATACTTCTTGCCCACCTCCATGACCACGTCGGAGTACATCTGGATGAAGCGGCGGTAGCAGTCCCAGGCCCAGCGGGGGTTGTTGGACTTCTTGGCGATAACGTCCACCACGTCCTCGTTCAGGCCCAGGTTCAGGATGGTGTCCATCATGCCGGGCATGGAGGCCCGGGCACCGCTGCGCACGGACACCAGCAGCGGATTG
>USNH01000244.1 GCA_900556015.1 uncultured Eubacteriales bacterium
CCGCCAGCGTGGTCCGCACCGTCTCCTCGTGGAGCTTCGTCAGCTCCCGGCACAGCGCCGCACGCCGGTCGCCCAGCACCTCCAGCATATCCGCCAGCGTCTGCCGCAGCCGGTGCGGCGCTTCGTGGAACACCATAGTGCGCCTCTCGCCGCTGAGCTCCTCCAGCGCCTCCCGGCGCTCCTTTTTCCCCGACGGCAAAAACCCCTCAAAGGTGAACCGCCGCGTGTCCAGCCCGGACACCGCCAGCGCCGCGATGGCGGCGCAGCAGCCGGGGATGGCCTGCACCTCCACGCCATTCTCGCCGCACAGCGCCACCAGCTCCTGCCCCGGATCGCTGATGGCCGGCGTCCCCGCGTCCGTGACCAGGGCGCACACCTCGCCGCCCAGCAGCCGCTCCAGAATGGCCTGCCCCGCCGATGCCCGGTTGTGCTCGTGGTAGCTCACCAGCGGTTTTTTGATGTCAAAATGGTTCAGCAGCTTCACGCTGACCCGCGTGTCCTCCGCCGCGATAAAGTCGGCCTGGGCCAGCGTCTCCACCGCCCGGGGCGACAGGTCGCCCAAATTGCCGATGGGCGTGGCCACCAGGTATAGTCTTCCCGCCATGTCCGTCACTCCCTGTCTATGAAATAGCAGCGCCGCAGCGCCTCCGTCTCCGTGCCGTCCCCGTTTTGCAGCAGCAGGGGTGGGCGGATGTCCAGCCCCGTGCCGCCGTCCTTCCGGCAGCGCAGCAGCACCAGCCGGGGCGGCGTGTCTATGGTCTTCTGCACCGTTTGCAGCTCCTTGGGCTCTAATTTATACGAGCGCAGCAGGGCCATCAGCTCCGCCAGCCGCTCCGCCCGGTGTACCAGGCAGAACTGCCCGCCGCTCCGCAGCAGATACGCCGCCGCGCCGCACAGCTCCGCCAGCGTACACATCAGCTCCGACCGTGCCGTGCCCCGCTGCCCTGCTGCCGCCGCGCCGCTGCCGGCGGCGAAATAGGGCGGGTTGGACACCGCCATGTCGAAGCTGCCGGCAGGGGGCAGCTCCTCCCGCCGCCGCAGGTCGGCCCGCAGCACCCTGTGGCCCGTCAAACCGTTGGCGGCGAGGTTTTCCTCCGCCAGGGCACAGGCCGCCGGGTCGATGTCGATGTCCGTCACCCGGACGGACGGCTCACGCCCCAGCAGCAGTAGCCCCAAAAGGCCGATGCCCGCGCCCAGGTCGCACACCCGGTCGTTCCGCCTCGGCGCGGCAAAGCCGCCCAGCAGAAACGTGTCCGTGGAGGGCTTGAACGGCCCGTCGTCAAAGGCGAACGTCAGCCCGCCGGGCCACAGCCTGTCCCATTTTACCATACGGAGACCCTCCTCACAACCTTAAAAAAAGTGACCGGCAGAGCCGGTCACTTTCCTTGCCGTTTTCCTGATTACTCAGCGGGGCTGATAGCGCCGTTGGGGCAGGTGTCGCTGCAAGAACCGCAGTCCAGGCAGGCGTTGGCGTCGATGACGTAACGATCATCGCCCTGGGAGATAGCGCCCACGGGGCAAGCATCAGCGCAAGCGCCGCAGCTGACACAAGCAGAACCGATCTGATAAGCCATAGTAAGTACCTCCAATTAGAATGTAGCACCATTGTACCATGAAAATGAAAAAATGCAAGACTATTTTCTTTGAAAATACAGGATTTTAAGTTAAGGTATTCTAACCATCTTCCCATAAATCCACGTTTTTGGGAACTATTTCCCCGTGATGACCATATACACCAGCGCCGCCGCCTCCCGCGCCCAGTAGCCCGCCGTCAGATACCACGGGCTGGCGCAGCCCAAAGAGCAGGGCGTCAAACCGCTGCGCTCGGCCCATATAGCGGCCCGCAGCTGATGAAAGCTGTCCGATGCGATGGCCACCGTGGCGGGCAGCCCATTTTCGGCGATGACCTGGGCGGAGAAAGCCAAATTCTCCTCCGTGGAGGTGGACTTGTCCTCCAAATAGATGCGCGCCGGGTCGATGCCCATTTCCGCCAGCGTGTCCCGGATGCAGGCGGCCTCGGTGATAGGCTCGCTGTCGTTCTGCCCGCCGGAGGCCACGCACACCGCCTCCGGGTGCCGGGACAGATAGTCATAGGCGGCCTGTATGCGGCCTCGCAGCACCAGGCTGGGGTGGCCGTCCGGGAACACCTGGCAGCCCAGCACCACCACGGTGCAGGGCGTGCCGTCCGCGGGACGTTGGGCGGCGGTCTGGGCCATCTTCCCCAGCGTCACCAGCACCACCGTCAAACACACCGCCGCCAGCAGACACACCAGCCCGCGCAGCCATTTGGGCCGCAGCAGACGGCGGAAAAACTCCGGCCACAGCAGCACCGCCGCGGCCAGCAGCAGCACTGCCGCCGGCCACACCATGCCGAAGTGCAGGATGCCCGCCGCCAGCGGCAGCAGGAAGAACACCGCGCCCAGCAGGCATATCACCGCCGCGGCGCGGCGCAGAGCTTTGCCCATGTCAGCTCTCCTTGATGTGGCTGGCGATGCGCTGCATGATCATGTCCAGTGCCACCAGGTTGTGTCCGCCCTCCAGCACGATGATGTCGGCGAACTTCCGGGTGGGCTCAACGAACTGCTCATGCATGGGCTTCACCGTGGTCAGATACTGGTTCACCACCGACTCCAGCGAGCGTC
>USNH01000245.1 GCA_900556015.1 uncultured Eubacteriales bacterium
CCGGTGCGGCTGAAGGCGCAGTGATGAAAGGATAGGCTATGAACACCATTGAGATCACAACGGAATACATCAAATTGCAGGATCTTTTGAAGCTGGCGGGGCTGACGTATACCGGCGGCGAGGCCAAGGTCATGGTGCAGGAGGGCCTGGTCAAGGTCAACGGCGAGGTGTGCACCATGCGGGGCAAGAAGATACGCCCCGGTGACAGAGTGGAGTTTGAGGGCAAGACGCTGGAAGTCCGCTATGGAAATACGTGAAATGCACTTGCAGGGCTGGCGGAACTACGACAGCGCGGCCCTGACCTTTGACGGCAGCTGCAACGTGATCTACGGCGAGAACGCCCAGGGCAAGACCAACCTGCTGGAGGCCGTGGTATACCTGAGCTGCGGCAAGAGCCCCCGGGCGCGGAGCGACCGGGAGCTGATGGGCTTTGACGCCCAGGAGGCACGGGTGACGGGGCACATCCTCTCACGGGAGCGGGAGTTCGTCACGGACGTGCATCTGTACCGGGGCAGGCGGCGGAAAATGACGGTGAACGGCGTGACCGCCAAAAACGGCGCGGCCCTCAGCGACGTGCTGCACACCGTGTTTTTCGCGCCGGAGGATCTGTTTCTCATCCGGGCGGGCGCGGCGGAGCGGCGGCGGTTCATGGACACGTCGCTGTGCCAGCTTCGTCCCCGGTACGGCGAGGCGCTGCGGCAGTACGAGCGGCTGTACGACCACAAGACCCGCATCCTGCGGGACAGTGAGGAAAAGCCGGAGCTGCTGGAGCTGCTGCCGGAGTTCAACGAGGGGCTGTGCCGGTACGGCGCGGCCATCGTCAGCTACCGGGCGCGGTTCTGCGCGGCGCTGGCGGAGCACGCCCGGCAGGCCCACTATGAGTGCTCCGGCCAGCGGGAGGAGCTGACGCTGACGTATCAGACGGTGAGCACCGTCACTGACCCGCTGGGCAGTCAAGCGGACATCTATGGCGCGCTGAGAGATCACATGGAGGGTCATCAGGCGGCGGAGCGGGCCTCGCGGCTGTGTCTCAGCGGGCCGCACAAGGATGACATCGACGTGTCCGTCAACGGGAGCAGCGCCCGGCAGTTCTGCTCACAGGGACAGGTACGGACGGCGGCGCTGAGTATGAAGCTGGCGGAGCGGGAGATACACAAAAACGCCATGGGGGAGTACCCGGTGATGCTGCTGGACGACGTGCTGTCCGAGCTGGACGCGCGGCGGCAGGATTTCGTGCTCAACCAGATCCGGAGCGGACAGGTGGTTATCACCTGCTGTGAGCTGGAACGCCTGACCGAGCTTGGCCGGACAATTCTCATCCGGAACGGACAGCTGATAGAGCAGGTCTGAACAGGCGGAAAAAAGGAGAAAATGCCTATGTATATCCCGATCGGACTGGATCTTTCGGTCCGCGAAAGCGCCGTTGTCGGCGTATTCGATCTGGACAACACGTCGTGGTCCGGACGCACGCGCGAATTTCTCGCCGCGGCCGAGCGCAGCGGCGAGGTGGTGGAGGCGACGGACGCCCTGCCGAAATCGTTTGTCCTGACCAGTGAGTACGGGATGCAGCGCGTCTATCTGACGCGGTCGAATTCCGCCGTGCTGCAAAGGCGCATGGAACACCGGCGCACGGCAGCCGGAAATAAAGGAGCAACTCTATGACGGAAGAAATCAGAAACGAGATCGAAAATGAGATCGTAGAAACAAAATATGACGCCAGCCAGATTCAGGTGCTGGAGGGCCTTGAGGCCGTGCGCAAGCGCCCCGGCATGTACATCGGCTCAACCAGCGTATCTGGCCTGCACCATCTGGTCTATGAGATCGTGGACAACGCCATCGACGAGGCGCTGGCCGGTTACTGCAACCACATTGAGGTCAAGATCCTCAAGGACAACATCATTCAGGTCACGGATAACGGCCGCGGCATCCCCGTGGATATCCAGGCGGATACCGGCCTGCCCGCTGTCACCGTTGTTTACACCATCCTCCACGCCGGCGGCAAGTTCGGCGGCGAGAATTCCGGCTACAAGGTGGCCGGCGGCCTGCACGGCGTCGGCGCTTCCGTCGTCAACGCCTGCTCCGAGTGGCTGACCGTCGATGTCCGCCGCGACGGCCACGAGTACGAGCAGACGTTCCGCCGCGGCGACCCGGACGGCCCCCTCAAGACCGTTGGCACCGTGGACCCTGGTGTCACCGGCACCCGCGTCACGTTCAAGCCGGACCCGGAGATGTTCAAGGATACCACCGTTTACAACTTTGAGACGCTGGAAAAGCGCCTGCGGGAAGAGAGCTTCCTGAATGCGGGTGTCAAGATCACCCTGACCGATGAGCGGGAGCTCTACACCCCCGTGCTGGAGGACGGCCAGGAGGGCGAGCCCTGCTACCGCACCGAGGTCATGTGCTATGAGGGCGGCATCAAGAGCTTTGTCACCTACCTGAACGAGAAGCGCAACCTCGAAGTGCTCCACCCCAACGTCATCTACCTCAAGGGCCAGACCGACCGCGGCATGGCGGAGATCGCGCTGCAGTACAATTCCAGCTACAACGAGCTGGTGCTGAGTTTTGCCAACAACGTCAACACCCCGGACGGCGGCACCCACGAAGAGGGCTTCAAGG
>USNH01000246.1 GCA_900556015.1 uncultured Eubacteriales bacterium
CCTTTACAGGCTGGGAGGTTCAAGGCCGCTGCCTGCTGACAGCGACGGGCGAGGGCGCTGTGTGGTGCGATGAGGAGCGGCTGTTAAGAGGAGAGAGACTGTGAAACAAACAAATCTGACAATACTTGAAAACACACGGTTGGCCGACGGCATCTACCATCTGCGGCTGGCTGGGGACACCTCCGCCATCACCGCGCCGGGGCAGTTCGTGAACCTGAAACTCTCCGGCTTTTTCCTCCGCCGCCCCATCTCCGTGTGCGATTGGGAGAACGGAGAATTGACGCTTATTTATAAAGTCTTGGGCCACGGCACCGAGGCCATGACGGGCATGGCTGTCGGCACGGAGTTGGATGCGCTGACGGGCCTTGGCAACGGCTTTGACATGTCCCGCGGCGGGGAACACCCGCTGCTGGTGGGCGGCGGCGTGGGCATTCCGCCGCTGTACGGCCTTGCCAAGCGGCTGACCGCACAAGGTAAGCGCGTCACCGCCGTGATGGGCTTCAACCGGAAAACCGAAATTTTTCTGGCGGAGGAATTTCGGGCGCTGGGGGCGGAGGTCGTCATCGCCACCGCCGACGGCAGCGCGGGCATCCACGGCCTTGTGACCGACGGCATGGCCGCCGTGTCCGACTACACCTATCTCTACACCTGCGGCCCGGAGCCGATGCTCAAGGCGGTGTACGACGCTTGCAAGACCTCCGGCCAGTTCAGCTTTGAGGAGCGGATGGGCTGCGGCTTCGGGGCCTGCATGGGCTGCTCCTGCAAAACGAAATACGGCAATAAGCGGATCTGCAAGGACGGCCCCGTGCTGGAAAAGGAGGAGATCGTATGGTGAATACAAAAGTGACCCTCTGCGGTATTGAGATGGACAACCCCATTATCCCCGCCAGCGGCACCTTCGGCTTTGGCTATGAGTTTGCGGAGCTGTACGACATCAATATGCTGGGCACCTTTTCTTTCAAGGGAACCACCCGGGAGCCCCGGTTCGGCAATCCCACGCCCCGCATTGCGGAGTATGCCGGCGGTCTGCTGAATGCTGTGGGCCTGCAAAACCCCGGCGTGGACGCGGTGATCGAAACGGAGCTGCCGAAGCTCAAGCAGGTATTTCACAAGCCGGTGATGGCGAATATCAGCGGCTTTTCCGTGGCGGAATACGCCGAGGTCTGCGAGAAGCTGGACGCCCAGGAGCAGGTGGGCTGGCTGGAGGTCAATATCTCCTGCCCCAACGTCCACGGCGGCGGCGCGGCCTTCGGCGCGGATCCCAAGTCCGCAGCCGAGGTGACGAAGGCGGTCCGGGCGGTGACGAAAAAGCCCATCATTTTGAAGCTGTCCCCCACGGCGGCCAACATCGCCGCCGTTGCCAAGGCCTGCGAGGATGAGGGCGCCGACGGCGTGAGCCTCATCAACACCATGCCGGGTATGCGGATCGATCTGAAGCGCCGCCGTCCGCTGCTGGCCAACACCACCGGCGGTATGTCCGGCCCGGGGATGTTCCCGCTGGCAGTGCGGATGGTGTATCAGGTCTACGAGGCAGTGTCCATCCCCATCGTGGGCATGGGCGGCGTCACCACGGCGGAGGACGTCATCGAGCTGATGCTGGCGGGCGCCACCGCCATCGGCGTGGGCGCGGCGAACCTTGTGGAGCCGTATGCCTGCAAGACCATTATCGAAAATCTGCCTGCCGTGATGGAACGGTACGGCATGGAAAATCTGACAGAGATCATAGGAGGAGCACATCATGGGTAAGGACGTTATCGTTGCGCTGGACTTTGACAGCAAGGAAAAGACACTGGCCTTTTTAGACCGTTTCACCGAGGAAAAGCCCTTTGTGAAGATCGGCATGGAGCTGTTTTACGCCGAAGGGCCTTCCATCGTCCGGGAGATCCGGGCCCGGGGCCACAAGATCTTCCTGGATCTGAAGCTGCATGATATCCCCAACACCGTGAAAAAGGCTATGGCCGCTCTGTCCGCGCTGGATGTGGACCTGGTGAACGTCCATGCCGCCGGTACCGGCGCCATGATGTCCGCTGCTCTGGCGGGCCTGACCCGTCCGGATGGTACCCGCCCGCTGCTGATTGCTGTGACCCAGCTGACCTCCACGGATCAGGACATGCTGGAAAAAGAGCTGTGGATCGAAAAGCCCATTGCCGAAGTGGTGATGCACTATGCGGAGATCGCCTCCATCGTGGGACTGGACGGCGTGGTGTGCTCTCCCCTGGAGGCAGGCGCGGTCCACGAGCGCTGCGGCAAGAACTTCCTCACCGTGACCCCCGGTGTCCGCTTTGCTGACGGAGATGTGGGCGACCAGAAGCGGGTCACCACGCCGGCCAAGGCCAAGGAGCTTGGCTCCGACTACATCGTGGTGGGCCGTCCCATCACCCAGGCGGAGGACCCCGTGGCTGCCTACCGCCGCTGCGTGGCGGAGTTCGTGGGCTGAGCCGCGAAACGGAAACGATTGGATCAACAGAAAAATTGATATAAAGGAGAACAAACTATGGACAGCATCAATGTGCGCGTTGCCAGGCGTCTGCTGGAGATCAAGGCGGTCTTTCTCCGCCCTCAGGAGCCTTTTACCTGGGCCAGCGGCATCAAGAGCCCCATTTAC
>USNH01000247.1 GCA_900556015.1 uncultured Eubacteriales bacterium
GGTGACATACGCGCCAATGTTGGGCAGATTCGCCGTCTGGATGGAGTCCAGAAAGACGAGAAAACTCAGAATTTTGTCGTAGGCCATGCGCTCGGCGGGCAGCAGGCGGGGATAGTCCTTCACATCCTGCGAGAGATTGATCTCCTCCGGAATCCAGAAATTGTTCATGGCCTGCCGGTACCAGTCGCTGACCCACGGATACTTCATGTTGTTGAAATCGTTGAGGTTCGTTGTGTTGCCGCCGATCATACGCCGCAGGCGCACGTCGATGTCTCCCTCCGGATTAAAAAGCGGCTTTTTCTTCAGTTCTGCCATGGTACTGCTCCTCCCTATGACGCGCAGCTTTCGCAGTCCTCCACCTCAAGGGACTTGCTGCGGATGTAGTAGATCGTCTTGACGCCGCTGTGCCACGCATCCAGATACAGCGCCAGTACCTGCCGCATGGTGTAGTCGTTGGTGATATACAGGTTCATGCTCTGCGCCTGATCGATGTGCCGCTGGCGCACGCCTGCGGCTCGTACCGACCAGCTTTGGTCGATGAGGTGAGCCGCCTTATAGTACCACCAGGTATCCAGCGACAGCTCCGGGGCCACGCGGGGCAGGATGCTGCCCTTCTTCTCCTCCAAAAAGAAGCGTCTCATGACCGGGTCGATCCCGGCGGAGGTGCCGGAGAGGATGGAGGTGCTGGAGGTGGGAGCGATGGCCAGCAGGTAGGCGTTGCGCATTCCCTGCGCCGCCACCGTTTCGGCAAGCTCCCGCCACTTGTCGGAAGCGTAGCCCCGCTTCTCAAAATACGCGCCGGTCTGCCAGTCGCTGCCCTCAAACAGCGCATAGCAGCCCTTTTCCCGCGCCAGTGCCGTGTCCGCCCGGATGGCGGCATAATTGATGCGCTCAAACACCGCGTCGGCGAAGGCGAGATGCTCCTCGCTCTCCCAGCGGATGCCGCGCTTTGCCAGCATGTGGTGATAGCCGCTGACGCCAAGGCCGATGCTTCGGTATTTGTGGTTTGTGAGCCGGGCGTATTCCAGCGGGTAGAAGTTCAGGTCGATGACGTTGTCCAGCGCGCGGATGGCCGTCTCCACCGTGCACTCCATGTAGGCCTCGTCCTCCACGGGAAGATTTCCGAGGGAGAGGCTGGCCAGATTGCAGACCACGAACTCGCCGGGGCGGGTGACCGTCACCACCACCGTATCGCCGTTCTCCGTCCGCACCTCGGTGCTGATATGCTCGATGGGCGCCATATTCTGGGCGATCTCCGTGCAGAGGTTGGAGCAGTAGATCATGCCCGCATGGCCGTTGGGGTTCATGCGGTTGACGGCGTCCCGGTTAAATGCGAAGGGTGTGCCAGTTTCCACCGCCGAGCGCAGCACCAGCCGCACGATGTCCTTGACGGTGACGGTGCGCTTTTCGATGCGGGGGTCACTGACGCAGTCCAGATACCGTTTCTCCCACTCCTCGCCCCAATAGTCCTCCAGCGCGTAGCCCTTGACGGTGAGGATATCGTGGGGGCACATGAGATGCCACGGCGCGTCAAGATTTTTCTCTGCCAATTTCCAGAACAGATCGGGATAGCACACGGCAGGAAACACGTCGTGCGCCTTCATGCGGTCGTCGCCGTTGTTGGTGCGCAGCTGCAAAAACTCAGCGAGATCCTTGTGCCACGCATCTAAGTAGACCGCCACTGCGCCCTGCCGCATGCCCAGCTGATCCACGGCAACGGCAGTGTCGTTCACCAGCCGGATCCAGCGGATGACGCCGCCCGCCGCCCCCTGAAAGCCCCGAATGGCGCTGCCGGTGGCCCGTACCTTGCCAAAGTACAGCCCCATGCCTCCACCGAACTTGGACACCTTTGCAAAATTGTCAACGGAGCGGTAGATGCCGTCCAGACTGTCCGGCACCGTGTCGATAAAGCAGCTGGAAAGCTGGTGATGGGGCTTTCGCGCGTTGGACATGGTGGGGGTAGCCATGGTGACCTCCATGCGGCTGAGCATATCGTAAAACCGCCTGACCCAGCCCATGCGGCCGGAGGCCTCATTCATGGCAAGGTGGAGCGCGATGCCCAGGAACATCTCCTGCGGCGTTTCCAACGGCTCACGGCTGCGGGACTGGATGACGTATCGCTTGAGCAGCAGGTCAAGGCTGGAATAGGTGAACAGCGTGTCCCGCTCCGGGCATAGAAAGCCCTCCGCAGTGTCGATCTCCTCACGGGAATAGCGGGCAAGGATATAGTCGCCGTACAGCCCCTTATCCGTCAGATAGCGGAGCTTTTCATACAGGCCTTTCACACCGCGCTCTGTCCACCGCGAGGCATTGCGCTTGGA
The DNA here is from genome assembly GCA_900556015.1 of uncultured Eubacteriales bacterium. The sequence continues at coordinate 2,322 of USNH01000247.1, forward strand.
AAAGGTGTGATTCAAAAGCCGTGCCGCGATGAACTCCCATTTGGGCGCCTCCACCGTGGTCAGCTCCACCGCTGCCTTGGTAAGGGCTTCCATTTTCGCATCCGTGGTCATGGCGGGCTTGCAGAAGCTCTCAAATTTCAGCTGCAAGGCGCTGAGGGGGTAAACCTCTTCCTCGAAATCCTTCTGGATCTGCCGCAGGAGATTCTCAAGGGCATCATCCTCCACCTCGCGGGCGAGGTCTGCGCGGACGCGGCGCAGGGCGGCGCGCTTTTCACGGTACAGG
>USNH01000248.1 GCA_900556015.1 uncultured Eubacteriales bacterium
TCATGCCCCAGGGCATGGGAGGCGTTTTTGTTCGGCATAATAATACAATGTAGATAGAAGGAGAACCGTTATGTATCTGTATAATTCCGCCACCCATCGGAAAGAGGAGTTCAAGACCCACACCCCCGGCCATGTGGAAATGTACACCTGCGGCCCCACGGTGTACCACTTTGCCCACATCGGCAACCTCCGCAGCTATATCATGGAGGACGTGCTGGAGAAATATCTGCGCTACGCCGGATACAGCGTCAACCGGGTCATGAACATCACCGACGTGGGCCACCTGACCTCCGACGCCGACGAGGGCGAGGACAAGATGCTCAAGGGCGCCCGGCGGGAGCACAAAACCGTCATGGAGATCGCCCAGTATTACACCGACGCCTTTTTCGAGGATTGCCGCAAGCTGAACATCAAGCGCCCCGACGTGGTCCAGCCCGCCACCGGCCTGATTGACGACTATATCAGGATCATCACCCGCCTGCTGGACACCGGCTATGCCTATGTGGCCGGGGGCAACGTGTATTTCGACACCAGCAAGCTGGAGCGTTACTATATCTTCAACGACCACAACGAGGAGGACCTGGCCGTGGGCGTCCGGGAGGGCGTGGAGGAGGACACCAACAAGCGCAACCGCAACGACTTCGTCCTCTGGTTCACCAAGTCCAAGTTCGAGGATCAGGCCCTGAAATGGGACTCCCCCTGGGGCGTGGGCTATCCCGGCTGGCACATTGAGTGCTCCGGCATCTCCATGAAGTACAACGGCGAGTATCTGGACCTGCACTGCGGCGGCATCGACAACGCCTTCCCCCACCACACCAACGAGATCGCCCAGTCCGAGAGCTATCTGGGCCATCCCTGGTGCCCCCAGTGGTGCCATGTGGCCCACCTGAACACCGAGGGCGGCAAAATGTCCAAGTCCAAGGGCGAGTTTTTAACCGTGTCCCTGCTGGAGCAGAAGGGGTATGATCCCCTGGCCTATCGCTTCTTCTGCCTGCAAAGCCACTATCGCAAGAGCCTGGTGTTCACCTGGGAGAATCTGGACAACGCCGTGGCGGCCTATAACAAGTTGCTGGCCAAAATTGCCGCCCTGACCCCCGGCAAGGGAGACGTGGACCCGGCGGCTCTGGAGGAGCTGAAGGCCCGCTTCACCAAGGCCATGGACAACGACCTGAACACCTCCATGGCGGTGACGGTGCTCTATGACGTGCTGAAGGCCAGGACCACCGACGCCACCAAGCTGGCGGCTCTGGACAGCTTCGACCAGGTGCTGGGCCTGAAGCTGACGGAGAAGGCGGCGGCCCTGCGCAAGACACAGGCGGCTCCCGCCGCCGGCGGCTTCACCGTGGTCTGCGAGGACGGCGGCCAGGATCCCCAGGTGGAGGCCCTGATCCGGGCCCGGGCCGACGCCAAGAAGGCCAAAAACTTCGCCGAGGCCGACCGCATCCGCGATGATCTGAAGGCCCAGGGCGTGGAGATCACCGACGTCCCCGGCGGCGTCCGCTGGAAGCGGGCATGAGTCCCGGCCAATGACACATAACGCACCCCTGTATGCCGGGAGGCATACAGGGGTGCGGGTGTTTCGGAAGCGTTATTCGTCGTCCCGGATCATCAGCTGCACGGCGCTGTGCAGGTTGCGGATCTCCACCCGGGGGGCGGAGGGGGCGTATTCACCGTCCAGGGACCAGGGGATGTCCTCCCGGGTGGTGACGGTGACGCTGCGGACGTGGCGGAAGATCACCCCGGGATAGTCGTAGTCCATGCGGTTCAGGGCCGTGATGAGGTTTTGCAGGTCCAGGGGCGTTTTCGGCATACGCAGCAGCAGCAGCTCGAACGCGCCGTCATCCATGGCCACCCGGGAGGCATCCAGCTTCACCAGTCCGCCCAGGGAGGTGGAGTTGCACACCGCGCCGAAGATGAACTCGCCCTCGAAGCGCTCGCCGTCCGCCTCGATGGCGCAGCGGTAGGGGCGCAGGGAGTCCAGGTCGCCCAGGCCCTCCAGTATGTAGGCGAAGTGGCCCAGGGCGTTTTTCGCCGCCTGGGATGCGGAGTAGGAGGAGCGGGTGAACGCGCCGAAGGACGCCACATAGGCGAAGTAGCGGTCGTTGTGCCGCCCGATGTCCAGCGGGTACGGCACGCCGCCTGCGGCGGCGCGGGCCGCTGCCTCCACCGTGGTGTGGAGGTGTAGGCTGGCGGCGAAGTCGTTGGTGCTGCCGTTGGGCAGGTAGCCCAGCGGCGGGCGCTGCTCCAGGGCCATCAGGCCGGAGATGGTCTCATTCAGCGTACCGTCGCCGCCGGCGCACACCACCATATCGTACCGGCCGCCCCATTTGGCGGCGATGTCACGGGCCTGACCGCCGGCCTCGGTGACGTACACCCGCACCAGATACCCGGCGCGGGAGAACGCCGCCACCGCCTCGAACAGCGGCGCGGCGGATTTTGTCTTTCCTGCTCGTGGATTGACGATAAACAGGAGCTTTTTCATGCTGTGACCCTCACATATCATCGTTTTTCGCGCCGCGAGGGCGCAGGGTGTTTATCTATTATGGCATAACAAGAGCGTGATTGCAACAGGTATTCCCTGCTCACCGCCGGA
>USNH01000249.1 GCA_900556015.1 uncultured Eubacteriales bacterium
AACCACCTGAAAAAGTATTTCCCCATCAAGGGCGGCATGGTGTCCAAGACCGTGGGCTACGTCAAGGCCGTGGACGGCGTGACGTTCAACCTCAAGCGCGGCACGACCATGGGCCTGGTAGGTGAGTCCGGCTGCGGCAAGACCACCACCGGGCGCACCATCCTGCGCCTGTATGACGAGAAGTCCGGCGGTCAGGTGCTGTTCAACGGCAAGGAGGTCTACGATCTGTCTCCCAAGGAGATGCGCGCCATGCGTACCAAGATGCAGATCATCTTCCAGGACCCGTTTTCCTCCCTGTCCCCCCGTATGCCGGTGGGCGAGATCATCGGCGAGGCCGTGCGTGAGCACAACCTTGTGCCCAAGGCGGAGTTTGACGACTATATCGACACCGTCATGGAAAACTGCGGCCTGCAGCACTTCCACCGTGATCGCTATCCCCACGAGTTCTCCGGCGGCCAGCGGCAGCGTATCTGCATCGCCCGGGCGCTGGCGCTGAACCCCGAGTTCATCGTCTGCGACGAGCCGGTGTCTGCGCTGGATGTGTCCATTCAGGCGCAGATCATCAACCTGCTGAAGGACATTCAGGAGAAGTATAACCTGACGTATTTGTTCATCAGCCACGACCTGTCCGTGGTGGAGCATATCTCCGACACGGTGGGCGTCATGTACCTGGGCAACCTGGTGGAGTACGGCGCGACGGAGGACATCTTCCGCAACCCGCTGCACCCCTATACCAAGGCGCTGTTCTCCGCCATCCCCATCCCCGACCCCAAGGTGAAGATGAACCGCATCGTGCTGGAGGGCAGCATCCCCTCCCCGGCCAATCCCCCCAAGGGCTGCAAGTTCCATACCCGCTGCGCCAACTGCATGGCCTGCTGCAAGGAGGAAGTGCCGGTGCAGCGCGAGTTAGAGCCGGGTCACTTTGTGGCCTGCCATCTGTACGATAAGTGATGGCCAAAAAGCGGACGTATCAGGACGATGATGGACGTACCATCGCCGATATGAGCGGCGTCGAGCCGTCTCCCATGCTGTTTCCCCGGTTTCCGGGGCGAAAGAAGGAGCAGTCTCGCGGCCCGGAGACCCCGGCGCAGGATCGCCCCTGGGAGACTGCGCCCCAGTACACGGACGAGGAGCGGCGGGCGGCCATGGGCGGCGCGCTGAAGGCGGCCATGCTGCTGGCGGGCGTGTTCATTGCCGCCGGCGCGCTGGTGATTTTGGGAATGCAGCTCCTGTGGAGCTGACAGATAGGCACGGCATGGCGAAGCCATGCCGTGCCGTTTTCGCAGGGAGGAACGTTTATGAGCAAGTATGTGCTGATCCCGGACTCCTTCAAGGGGACGCTGTCCTCGCTGGAGGTCTGCCGCATCGTGGCGGAGGAGATCCGCGCCCAAGAGCCGGATGCGGAGATATGCGCCATCCCGGTGGCGGACGGCGGCGAGGGCACGGTGGATGCGTTCCTGGCGGCGGTGGGTGGTCAGCGGGTGCGCGTGGCCTGCCACGGCCCTTACGGTGAGCCCCTGTCCGCCGAGTACGGCCTGCTGCCCGACGGTACGGCGGTGGTGGAAATGGCCGCGGCGGCGGGGCTGCCCCTGGTGGGGGAGCGCCGAAACGCGGAGCGCACCACCACTTACGGCGTGGGGGAGCTGATCTGCCACGCGGCCCGCCACGGCGCACAGCGTATCGTGCTGGCACTGGGCGGCAGCACCACCAACGATGGCGGCTGCGGCGCGGCAGCCGCCGCGGGCGTGCGGTTTTTGAATGAAAACGGCGCGGCCTTCGTCCCGGTGGGGGCAACGCTGAAGGACATCGCGCATATAGACCTGACCGGCCTGGACGAGGCGGTAAAGCGCATCCCCTTCACCACCATGTGCGACATCGACAACCCGCTGTGCGGCCCGGCAGGCGCCAGCGCGGTGTTTGGCCCGCAGAAGGGGGCTGACCCTGCCATGGTGCGGCGGCTGGACGCGGGACTGCGCCATTTGGCGGAGGTGCTCCTCCGCTGCACAGGCCGGGACGTGCTGACACTGCCCGGCGGCGGTGCGGCAGGCGGCTTTGGCGCGGGCGCGGCGGTGTTTTTCAACAGCCCGTTACGTATGGGCATCGAGGCGGTGCTGGAGCTGACAGACTTTGATGCCAAGGCGGCGGATGCCGACCTCATCATCACCGGCGAGGGCCGGCTGGATAGCCAGAGCCTGCGCGGCAAGGTGGTGGTAGGCGTGGCCCGCAGGGCCAAAGCGCTGGGCGTGCCGGCGGCGGCGCTGGTGGGCGGCAGCGAGACGGACATCGGGGCGGCGTATGAGCAGGGGCTTTGCGGTGTGTTCCCGATTCATCCTGCGCCGGGGGCGCTGGAGGAGGTCAAGCCTCTCAGCCGGGAGCACCTGCGCTTCACCGCCGCTAACCTCATCCGCTTTTACAGAGCAGTGCGGCAAAAAAGTCTCCCCGCTCAATGACTGAGCGGGGAGGTTTTATCGATCTTATCATAACATTATGCTATGAAGGCATAGGGAAGAAAGTCTTCTCAAATAGGGGGCGGTGGGG
>USNH01000250.1 GCA_900556015.1 uncultured Eubacteriales bacterium
GTGTCCTCCTGAGTTGATCTGTCTTGGTTGTACTGTGATTATACTACATTTTCTCCTGTTTCACAACGGGCGAACAGGAGAAAAATGTTTACACTTGTGCCGTTGACGATGCTTGACTTATACGGTATAATAAACTGATTTAATATGGGGAGGCTGTCGTCTTATGTGGATCGCGAAGGATTGGCGGGACTATGAGCTGCTGGACTGCGGCGGCGGAGAGAAGCTGGAGCGCTGGGACAAGCAGATATTGGTGCGCCCCGACCCCCAGGCGATCTGGGAGACGGACAAGAGCGGACGGGCCTGGCGCGGCGCGACGGGCCGCTATTCCCGCAGCGCCACCGGCGGCGGTCACTGGGACAAGGGCAAGCTGCCGGAGAGCTGGCAGATACACTATAAGGATCTGACGTTCCAGGTGAAGCCCATGAACTTCAAGCACACGGGGCTGTTCCCAGAGCAGGCGGTGAACTGGGACTTCGCCATGGACAAGATTCGGAACGCGGGGCGGCCCATCCGGGTGCTGAACCTGTTCGCCTATACCGGCGGCGCGACGGTGGCCTGTGCCAAGGCGGGCGCATCGGTGTGCCATGTGGACGCGGCCAAGGGCATGGTGGCCTGGGCCAAGGAGAACGCACGGCTCAGCGGCCTGGCGGAAGCGCCGGTGCGGTGGATCGTGGACGACTGCGCCAAGTTCGTGGAGCGGGAGATACGCCGGGGCAAGACGTATGACGCCATCATCATGGACCCACCCAGCTACGGGCGCGGGCCGTCCGGCGAGGTGTGGAAGCTGGAGGAGAGTTTGTTCCCCTTTGTGCAGCTGTGCGCCCGGGTGCTGTCGGACAAGCCGCTGTTCGTGATCCTGAACAGCTATACCACCGGCCTCGCCCCATCGGTGCTGGGGTACATATTGCAGATGCTGGTGGGGGAGAAGTTCGGCGGCCAGGTAACGTGGGACGAGCTGGGCCTGCCCTGCACCGCCAGCGGCATGGCGCTGCCCTGCGGCGCAACGGGCCGCTGGTGCAGCGAGTAAACAAAACGAGAGGAATTGCGCCTTATGGCAGTGATGATAGAGACAAAGGATCTGACCTACACCTATCCTGCGGCGGAGGGGGAGACCAACGAGCCCGCGCTGCGGGGCGTGTCGGTGCAGATCGAGAAGGGCAGCTTCACGGTGGTGCTGGGCCACAACGGCAGCGGCAAGTCCACCTTTGCCAAGCACCTGAACGCGCTGCTCACGCCGACCGCCGGTGAAATCACCATCGGCGGCGTAAAGCCCGGCCCGGCCAGCAAGGCCATCACATCCTATCTGCCCGACCGCATGGCGCTCTCCACGAGCATGCGCGTGCGCGACGCGGTGGCCATGTACGCGGATTTCTTCGCGGATTTCGACCGCGTGAAGGCGCGCGACATGCTGCTGGATCTGAAGCTCGACGACAGCCAGCGCATCGGCGCGATGAGCAAGGGCATGCAGGAAAAGATGCAGCTCTGTCTGGTGATGGCGCGCGCGGCGCGGCTGTATCTGCTCGACGAGCCGCTCGGCGGCGTCGATCCGGCGGCACGGGATTACATTTTGAACACCATTCTGCGCAATTACAGCGAAAACGCATCCGTCGTGCTCTCCACCCACCTCATCGGGGACATCGAGCGCGCGCTGGACGAGGTGCTGATGCTCAAGGATAACACGGTTTTCCTACATCAGGGCGTGGACGAGCTTCGCGAGGCGCACGGATGCAGCGTGGATGAATATTTCAGGGAGGTGTTTCGGGCATGATCCGCAAATTGCTCAAGGTTGAATTCAGGGAGGCGTTTTCCTCCATGCTGCCCGTCGGCGCGGGCATGCTCGTGCTCAGCGCGTTGACGGCGCTTAACTCCGCCGTTACCGCGCGAATCCGCGTCAGCTCCGCCGGGTTTGACTGGCTGGGCGCGCTGCTGGCCTTTGCGACGGCCGTCTGCTTCATCTCGGTGCTGGCGGTCTGCTTCTTCGCGAACGTCAACCGCTTTTACCGCATGCTCGGCGAGGAGGGCTACATTCAGCTCACCCTGCCCGCGACAATGAGCCAGCACATCGCGGCCAAGCTGATTGCCGCCGTCGTGACGACGCTGGTGACGTTCCTGTTTCTGGCCGTCTGCTCGTCCCTGATGGCGTTTCCGGCCGGCGCATCGTGGCTGACGGATATGCTGCGCGACGGGCGCGACATGGTGCGCGGCGGCGGGCTCTCGCTGCTTCTGCTGGCCGCGGTCATCGCGCTGGCCGGGATGGCCATGGGCTATCTGCACACGTATCTCTCCTGCGCCGTCGGCAGTCTGTTCCCCCAGCACCGCAAGCTGGCGAGCATCCTCTCGTTCTTCGCGCTGCAATTTCTCGCGCAGATTCTCTTCATGCTGGCGGTCTATTTCGCCGCGACGCGGATGGAGGTTCTGCTCGATTCGTTCAGCCGTTTCGCCCTCGATCTGCTCAGCAGCCCGAACGGCGAGATGAAGGCGATTTTCGGTTCGCTCATCGGCGTTTCGGCGG
>USNH01000251.1 GCA_900556015.1 uncultured Eubacteriales bacterium
ACACCGGCTCGGTGAGGCCCAGCTCATAGGCTCGGGGCAGGAAGGAGACGTCCACCGCCCCGGCCAGGGCCGCGCAGGGAACTCCCAGCTCCCGGGCCCGGCGGGCCACGCCGATGACAGCCTTGCCGCCCAGGCTCTGGCTGTCCAGCCTGCCCTCGCCGGTTATGATCAGGTCCGCGTCCGCCGCCAGACGGGGAAAATCCGCCGCGTCCAGCAGCATCTCCACCCCCGGCCGCAGCCGGGCGTTCAGAAGGGCCGCCGCTCCCGCGCCGAAGCCGCCTGCCGCGCCGCCGCCGGGCATATCCAGCACGTCCCGTCCCGTGTCCCGGCGCAGCACCGCCGCCAGATGGGCCAGGCCCGCGTCCAGCAGACGCACCATGTCCGGGTCCGCCCCCTTCTGGGGGCCGAACACGGCGGCAGCGCCCCGGGGACCGCACAGGGGGTTGTCCACGTCGCACAGCACCGTCACCGGCGGCAGAGGCTCCAGGTTTTCGGCGGAAATGCGGTGAATATCCCCCAGTGTGCCGCCGGTGGGGACAAAGGTCCGGCCCCGGCTGTCGTAAAATTCCACGCCCAGGGCAGCGGCGGCTCCGCAGCCGCCGTCGTTGGTGGCGCTGCCGCCCAGGCCCAGCAGCAGACGCCGGGCCCCGCGGCGGGCGGCGTGCAGCAGCAGCTGGCCCACGCCGTAGGTGGTGGCGTCCGCCGGGTGCAGATCCGTTCCGGCCAGAGGCAGCCCCGCGGCGGCGGCCAGCTCCACAACGGCGGTGCCGTCGGGCAGCAGGCCGTAAAACCCCGGCGCCGTGCCGCCATAGGGGCCTGTGCAGGGGCAGTCGATCCTCCGGCCGCCGCAGGCCGCCAGAAATGCCTCCACCGTGCCCTCGCCGCCGTCGGCCAGGGGGATGGAGAGCACCTGTGCCCCGGGGTCAGCCCGCCCGATGGCCTCCCGGGCCACGGCGCAGAAGTCCCGGGCGGACAGGGTGCCCTTGAAGGAATCAGGGATGAGAACATACTTGTGCATACGGCACCTCCCGCGCAATTTGCTGTCCATAGGATACTCCATCGGGAGGAAAATAACAAGAGGGCGCGGCCCAGCCGCGCCCTCTTGGGGTAAAATTCGATTGCGGACCGCTTACCGGGTCAGGAAGAACATCAGGGCGAACAGGATGCTGATGATCCAGGTGCCCACGTTGATATCCTTGATCCTGCCGGTGAAGATCTTCACGAAAACGTAGGAGATCAGGCCGAAGGCAATACCGTAGGAAATGTTGTAGGTCAGGGGCATGAAGGCCACGGTGACAAAGCCGGTGACGGCGGCAGCGGGATCGTCCCAGGCGATGTTGCGGACGTTGGACATCATCAGAACGCCCACATAGATCAGAGCCGCAGCGCAGGCATAGGTGGGGATCAGCTGAGCCACCGGGGACAGGAACATGGCGATGAAGAACATCACGGCCGTGGCCATGGAGGCCAGACCCGTGCGGCCGCCCTCGGCCACACCGGCGGAGGACTCCACGAAGGTGGTGACGGTGGAGGTGCCGCAGACGGCGCCGGCGCAGGTGGCGCAGGCGTCGGCCAGCATAGCGCGGTCCATGTTGGGGACGTTGCCGTCCTTATCCAGCATATTGCCGGCGGAGCAGGCGCCGTACAGGGTGCCCAGGGTGTCGAACATATCCACCATGCAGAAGGCCAGCATCGTGGTCAGCAGCATCACCACAAAAGCGCCGGTGCCGTTGGCGGCAATGAAGGCAGAGAAGTCAAAGCCGGACTTGAACACTGCGGCGAAGGCCTGGGTGCCGAAATCGCGGAAAGCGCCGAAGAAGTCGGAGGTCAGGTTGGGAGCCACGGCGGAGGCATAGAAGCCGGGAACGGTGATCAGGCCGATGGCATAGTACAGCACGGCAGCGCCCAGAATGCCCCACAGCACAGCGCCGCGGACCTTCTTCTTGCTCATGGCGCCGATGGCGAACACGGCCAGCAGAGTGACCAGCATGGGGAAGATGGTGGCCCAGGTCTGCTCGCCGGTGAACACGTTGAAGGAGTGCAGATTCACGCAGGTGGAGGCGTCGTTGACCACGATGCCGGCGTTCTGCAGGCCGATGAAGGCGATGAACAGGCCGATACCGGCGGAGATCGCGGTCTTGACAGCGGCCGGGATGGCGTCGAAGATCATCTTGCGAAGACCCGTGACGGTCAGCAGGACGAAGACGATGCCGTCAACCAGAACGAGAACCAGCGCGTTTGCGTAGCTCAGGCCGAAGGTGAAGCAGACGGTGTAGACGAAGAATGCGTTCAGGCCCATGCCGGACGCCTGCGCCAGCGGCAGGTTGGACAGGAGGCCGATGAGAACGGTGCCGATGACGGCGGAGATGGCGGTCGCGATGTAGATCGCGCCGTAGCTGACCGTGCAGAGGCTTGCGAACATGCCGGCGTTGACCATCAGAATGTAGGCCATTGCCATGAAGGTGGTGAGACCTGCCATGACCTCCGT
>USNH01000252.1 GCA_900556015.1 uncultured Eubacteriales bacterium
TTTTGGGTACTTTTGCCGCCGAGGGCAAAAGTACCCCGCGCCGGGGCGCGGAACGTCCCTTTAGTTTGATGCCACGGCGCTGCCGTGGCATACGGGGCGATGAGGGCATCGCCCCCTACGGAAGGTCTATCGAAGTGCGGCGGTAAAACGGCGGGAGGGGCAGAGCCCCTCCCCTACACACGGTTTATCAAAGCACTTCCGTAAAACAGCGGGAGGGGCAGAGCCCCGGGCTTGTGCGTTTTTTATTCGATGACGGGCAGGTTTTCCACCACCTGGGCGCAGCGGGGGCACAGGTCGGGGTGCTTGGCGTTGCTGCCCACGGCGGAGAGCACCTTCCAGCAACGTCCGCACTTGCAGCCGTTGGCGGGCCGCACGGCCACGGACTGCTCCGTGCCCACGTCCACGCGGACCTGGGAGACGATGAACAGGTCGGCCAGCGTCTCGGCATCCATGTCCGCCAGGAAGGCATCCTCGGCGGTGACGGTCAGGTCCACCTCGGCCTCCAGGCTCTTGCCGATGGTCTTATCGGCGCGGGCCTGCTCCAGCGCGCCGTTGACAACGGTGCGGAGGGCGGCGATACGCGCCCACTTGGCCATCTCCTCGTCGCTGAGGGCACAGCCGCCGTAGGGCAGCACCATCTCGTTGAAGAGCACGTTGCGGGCATCGTCGCTGCGGCGGTGGGGCATGGCCAGCCATACCTCGTCGCAGGTGAAGGCCAGGATCGGCGCGAACATACGGGTCATGGCATCCAGGATCATCCACAGGGCGGTCTGGGCGCTGCGGCGGGACAGGCTGTCCGCGCCGTCGCAGTACAGGCGATCCTTGATGATGTCGAAGTAGAAGGAGCTGAGATCCACCACGCAGAAGTCGTTGATCATGTGGGACACCACGTGGAACTCGTAGTTATCATACGCGGCAAAGGTCTTTTCGATGAGGCTGTTCAGCCGCGTCACCGCCCACTTGTCCAGGGGCAGCATCTCGTCGGGCTGCACCGGGTTCTCCGGGTCGAAGCCCACCAGGTTGTCCAGGCAGAACTTGCAGGTGTTGCGGAACTTCAGGTAGTTCTGGCTCAGCTGCTTGAAGATCTCATCGGAGCAGCGCACGTCCACGTGGTAGTCGGAGCTGCCGGCCCACAGGCGCAGCAGGTCCGCGCCGTACTTGTTGAAGATCTCGGCGGGGTCCATGCCGTTGCCCAGGGATTTGTGCATGGCCTTGCCCTCGCCGTCCACCGTCCAACCGTGGGTGACGCACTCCTTGAACGGAGCGCCGCGGCCCAGCGCGCCCACGGCCACCAGCAGAGAGGACTGGAACCAGCCGCGATACTGGTCGAGACCCTCGATATACATGGTGGCGGGCCAGAAGTGCTGATCCCGCTCCATGGCGGCGAAGTGGGTAGAGCCGGAGTCGAACCAGCCGTCCAGGGTGTCCGTCTCCTTGTCGAAGCCGGCGGCCTTGCCGCAGTGGGGGCAGGTAAAGCCCTGGGGCAGGATGTCCATGGCGTCCTTCTCGAACCAGGCGTTAGAGCCCTCCTTTTCAAACAGGGCGGCCACGGCCTCGATGCTCTCCTCGGTGCAGACGGGCTTGCCGCAGTCCTTGCAGTAGAACACGGGGATGGGCAGACCCCAGCGGCGCTGGCGGCTGATGCACCAGTCGGTGCGCTCCAGGATCATGGAGCGCATACGGTCCTTGCCCCAGGCGGGCACCCAGCGCACGTCCTCGCAGGCGGCGATGGCCTCATCCTTGAAGGAATCCACGGAGCAGAACCACTGGGGCGTGGCGCGGAAGATGATGGGCTGCTTGCAGCGCCAGCAGTGGGGGTAGCTGTGGATGATGTCCTCGCTGGCGAACAGCGAGCCGTTATCCTTCATGTCCTGAAGGATAACGGGGTTGGACGCATCGGTGGTCATGCCCTCGTACTTGCCGGCGTAGGCGGTGTGCTTGCCCTGGTCGTCCACGGGGACGACCATGTCCATGCCGTAGCGCTTGCAGGTGACATAGTCGTCCGCGCCGAAGCCGGGAGCGGTGTGGACACAGCCCGTGCCGGAGTCCATGGTGACGTAGTCCGCCAGCACCAGGCGGGAGGTCTTGGGCAGGAAGGGGTGATCGGCCAGCATATTCTCGAAGAAGCTGCCGGGGTGGGTCTCCACGATGTCGTAGCTGTCGAAGCCGCCGATCTTCATGACCTTCTCGGTCAGCGCCTCGGCCATGACGTACATCTCGCCGTTGGGAGCTTTCACCACGGCGTAGCTCTCGTCCGGGTGGAGGGCGATGGCCAGGTTGCCGGGCAGCGTCCAGACGGTGGTGGTCCAGATGACGAAGTAGAGCTTGCTGTGATCCAGGTGGGGCAGCTTGCCCAGGTCGTCGTGCATGGGGAACTTGACGTAGACGGTGGTGCAGGGGTCGTCCTTATACTCGATCTCCGCCTCGGCCAGGGCCGTCTCGTCGTGGGGACACCAGTACACG
>USNH01000253.1 GCA_900556015.1 uncultured Eubacteriales bacterium
CGGATGATTGTAATCGCGAAGAGGGACCCTTCGTCCCTCTTCACACAACACCCCTGCGGTTCCCGCTGGGGGAGCGTTCATCAACACCGGCTTCTTACCAACATGGCGCAGCCTTGGCGGCGGTATATCTCTGTTGCACTTTTCCTGAAGTCGCCTTCGGCGGGCGTTACCCGCTATCCTTGCCCTGTGAAGCCCGGACTTTCCTCATGAACAGGCTTTCGCCTTGTCCCCGCGACTGTCCAGCACCCTCGCAGGGTCAATTTTACCCAAGCGAAGCGGGAAAGTCAATGCTCATTTCACCGAATACGTGGGATGAGCAGCATTTTTTCCGGGCGGGACTCCCCCTCCAAATGGTTCACGGTACGGATCAGTTCCTCGTCGGTGTGGTACTGCTTTGCCACGTCCCACAGGCTCTCCCCCTCCGCCAGGCGGCGCATGACCAGAGAGGGCCGCCGCCCCGGCTGACGGTCGGTGAGCAGTTCCACCGATGTGACGGTGGGCAGCGTCTGACCGCCTGTTTCCGGGACGCGGAGCGATACGGTCTGCCGGATGTCACAGCCGCTGCCGTTGAAGGTCACCTCCGGCGCACCGAGAAGGGCGCAGGCGGCATCCCGTGACACGGCAGGCAGCGCCACCTCCGCCGTGCGCTCCGTGACGGTAGGGGTCTCCTCCTCGTCCAGGTACAGAAGCCGCAGTCGGACGGTGGTGTGCAGGTCGTTGTCGTCACCGGCAGGGGTAGGGCTGCAATCGGCATCGGTGACGAACACGAAGGGCCGCTGGCGGCCAAAGTCCAGGTGCTGGACGCTCTCCTGCCGGGTGCTGCGCTCCGCGGCGGCGGCAGGCAGCGTCACCGACTGGGTCTCCACGTTGGCATCGCAGCGGGTGCTGTAAAGGTCGGCGACGCAGGACAGCGTTTCGCTGCGGGAGGTGGTCAGCAGCAGGCGCAGCTCCGCCGTGACGGAGAAGCCGCTGGTCTCCTCGCTGCGGAGCAAGCGCACCTCGCAGCCCGCCAGCTGGGCGGCGGCGGTACACTCGCCCTGCCCCGCGCCCTCCGGCAGGTCCACGATCTGCGAGAAGGGCAGCGCGGATTCGTATGTATAGAGCTTCTGCTCACGGCAGCGGTACAGCGCCGAGAGGAACAGCTCGCCCTTGACCATCAGCTTGTTGCCCACCGGCTGACAGCCGGTGACGCGGGGATACAGCCGGCTGCACAGCAGATCCTCCGGGGCGGGCTGATTGGCCGGGGCGGGCGCTTCCAGCGCCACGCTGCACTCCCGCTCCGCCACGGAGACGGTGAGGCACGCCGTTCGCTCCTCGCGGCGCATACGCAGGGTGTCGTCCTGCTCCGCCGTACCGGCGCACAGGCGCAGCACCGAACAGCGGAAGCCGGTGATGTGCAGCTCCGGGATGACGCGGACGTACAGCCGCCGGGCCGTCAGGGCCTGGGCCTCGCACAGCAGCAGACGGCCTGTGACCCACAGGCACTGGCAGGCGGCCAAACGCGGCTCGGCCTCCGTGCAGGTGAACGGTACGGTCAGCGTCAGGCTGCGAAGGCCCACACTCTCCTCCGAGGTATACAGCACCGTCAGGCGCACCGCGCCGCTGACGGTGATGCTCTTGCCGTCGGCGGTACGGCTTCGTATCTGCACCTGCCCCGCCGTCTCCACGATGCGGCCCAGATCCGGGCAGTATTCCGGGATGGCGGTCTCCATCGTCTCCTCATGGGTGACGGCGGCGCGTCCAGCCGTGTCCCAGCAGGTGATCTCCTTCCACTGTAAGCTACAATCCATTGTTCAGCCCTCACATTCTTCGGTCGTTTGCCACAGTGTATGCGAGGGCGCGTCCGTTTATGCTATGACTCCCTGACGCCGAACAAACAGCGCAGCAGGCCGCGCAGCAGGCGCGGTGCTTTCCAAACCACGATCTTCACCAGTATTACCTCCTATCCCTCAAGCATACCACGCCGCAGGCGATGAGCAGAAACGCCACCAAAAACATCAGGCAGCCCACCGGGAACACCGCGGCGATGAGTATACCCAGTCCAAGTCCCAGCGCACAGACGCCCAGGAAACCTCCGCAGTTCCATCTTCTCACGGTACACCCCTCCCCTGCTCCAATATATGGGGCGGCGCGGCGGCGGGTGCAGGGCAAAAAAAGAACCGCCAAAGGCGGTTCTTTTTTGCGGATCGGATTTAGATGTGCATGCAGACATCCCATGCGCCCCAGATGACGTTACGCAGGTTGCCCCACTTCTCGCAAGTGCCGACGCGGTAGACCTTGTGGTCGTCCGGTGCGATGGGCGCGGGCACGAAGCCGATGCCGTTCACCACGCTGTCGCACTCGATGCGAATTTCCGTGCCGTCCTTCTGCTTGACCATGACGAAGCCGTCGCCGATCTCGGTGATGGTGGAGTTCAGGTACACAGGGACTTTCTTGAACGCCAG
>USNH01000254.1 GCA_900556015.1 uncultured Eubacteriales bacterium
AAACAGCTTGAAAAAACTTGAATGACCTTGAAAGAACTTGGGAAAAATCAGGAAAAACCTTGCAAAAACTTGAAAGTGTGTAGATTTTTTCTGTGCGTTTCCTGTATAATGTAGAATGTAATTTTATCGGTATCCTTCAAGGAGGCGTTATGAGAAATATTTGGAGGGTCTTTTGCACAGACCTGCGCTCCCTGAGCCGGAGCTTTTTCGCCTGTGCCGTGGTGGTGGGCATCGTGCTGCTGCCCAGCCTGTACGCCTGGCTGAACATCTACTCCAACTGGGACCCCTACGGCAACACCGGCGGCATCTCCATCGCCGTGGCCTCGCTGGACAAGGGGTATGACGACGGCGGTACATACGTCAACAAGGGGCAGGACGTGGTGGACGACCTGCGGGAGGCCACGTCCATCAACTGGGTCATCGTGGACACGGAGCAGGAGGCCACCGACGGCGTGTACGCCGGGGACTACTACGCCGCCGTGGTCATTGACGAGGACTTTTCCAGCAAGATGTACCGCATGCTGACGGACTGGACGGGCAAGCCCGCCATCACCTATTACGAAAACGCCAAGAAGAACGCCGTGGCCACCAAGATCACCGACACGGCGGTGGAGAGCCTGAAGCGCTCCATCAGCGAGAACTATCTGGAGGTGGTCATCAGCGGCATTATGGAGCAGAGCAACCTGCTGGCCGCCGACCTGACGGAGGACGACCCGGAGGCGGCGGTGAAGGGACTGCTGTACCAGGCCCAGGATCTGCTGGCCGCCAGCCGCCGGATGATGGACGCCTTTGACGCGGCGGGCAGCACCGGCGGTGTGTCCGCTCAGGACGCGGCGGCGCTGGAGGCGGCGCTGGCCAACATGAATAAGAGCCTGCCCGACAGCGGGCAGCTCCAGCAGTCGGCGGCGGAGATACAGCGGGCGCTGTACGTGGCGGCGGAGAAGGCGGAGCGGGCGCTGGAGAAGCTGGAGCGCGCCATTGAAAACGCCCCAGAGCAGGAGAGCGCCCAGCAGGCCGCGCTGGACGCGGCCAGGGACATGGAAAAGCTGTCCGGCGACCTGACGAAGCTGGCGGACAGTATGCCCTCCGGCGAGGCGCAGACCCAGCTCCGGGCATTGGCCAGCCAGTGCGCCGACCTGGCCTCCATGCTGAACCGGCTGGCCACCTCGGCAGACACCCAGGATCTGCTGGCGGACTGTGACGCGCTGGTGAAGTCTTTGCGTACCATGGCGGATAAGCTGCCGGTGACGGCCAAGGCGCTGCGCGGCGACCTGAACCTGGTGATGACAGAGCTTGCGGACACGCTGGACGGCGTGGCGGAGCTGGCAGCGGACGCACGGGACATCCGCACCGCGCTGGGAGACACGTCCCAGGCGCTGGACGTGACCATGGGGCTGCTGCGGCCCGCCACGGAGAGGATGGTATCCTCCCTGTCCGACACCATTGACAAATTGCAGGGCATGGACGGCGACGGCTATCTGGACATCCTCATCGACATTTTGGGCGGCGACCCGGCAGCCTACGGCGAATACTTCCCGGAGATGGTGCAGACCACCGTGAACGCGGTCTACCCCATCGAGAACTACGGCTCGGCCATGACCCCGTTCTACACGGTGCTGGCCATTTGGGTGGGCGGCGTGATACTGTCCTCCATTCTGAAGGTACACGCCCGCACGGAGGGGCTTGTGAACCCCCGGCCAGCGGAGCTGTTCTTCGGGCGGTATCTGCTGTTCTTCGTACTGAGCCAGCTACAGGCGGCCATCATCGTCACCGGCGACCTGTATCTATTGAAGGTGCAGTGTCTCCATCCGGGGGCGATGTATCTGACCGCATCGCTGACGGCGTTTACGTTCAGCCTGCTGATCTACTCCATGGCGCTGTCCTTCGGCGACGTGGGCAAGGCGCTGGTGGTGGTCATCATGGTGATGCAGATCGCGGGCTCGTCCGGCACGTTCCCCATTGAGCTGCTGCCGGAGATCTATCAGAAAATATACCGTTTCTTCCCCTTCCCCTACGCCATTGACGCTATGCGGGAGTGCATCTGCGGGATGTACGGCAGCTACTACGGGCAGCAGCTGGCCTTTTTGCTGCTGTTTGCCGCGGCGGCGCTGCTGATCGGGCTGCTGGTGCGCCGCCCCTTCATGGGTCTGAACCACTTCATGGAGGAGAAGCTGGAAGAAACGGAGCTGCTGTGAAGGGAGGTGCAGGACCATGTCTAAGGAAAAGGAATACCACGAATTATACGAACGCTTACTGGCGGAGGTGGCGGCCCTGCACCAGAGCAACCGGCGGCGCATCCGCAACGGGATACGGATGCTGGTGGTGGTGACGCTGGGCTTGATGCTGCTCATGTTTTTGGCGGAGGGCAACAAGGTGTTCACCCTGATGCTGTGGATCGTGTCCATGTTCGGCGTGGCGGCGTATCTCATCGCCGTGGAGTACG
>USNH01000255.1 GCA_900556015.1 uncultured Eubacteriales bacterium
CACCGCCGCTGTGACGGCGCTGCTGGGATACCTTGTGGTCTTTGTGGGGCTTATACTGCTGATGGTCGTCATCATACTGATGAGCAAGTTCTTCATCGCGAAGAAGACCGAAGCCGCGCCCGCGCCCGTCGCCGCAGCTCCTGCTGCCGCTGAGGCGGCAAAGCCCGAGGCGCACGGCACCGCCGGTGAGCTCAAGCTCTACGACACCGACCCCAGAGACGCCGCCATGGTCATGGCGATCGTCGCCGACACGCTCGGCAAGCCGCTCAATCAGCTCCGCTTCATTTCCATCAAGGAGGTCAAGGAATAATGAAATATAAAGTTACGCTCAACAACCGCGTATACGAGGTCGAGGTAGAAGAGGGCAGCGCTATGCTCGTGGATGAGTACGCCCTCGCCGCGCCCGCAGCTCCCGCGCCTGTGGCTCCCGCGCCTGTGGCTCCCGCAGCTCCCGCGCCTGCGGCTCCTGCCGCCGCCCCGGCTCCCGCTGCTGCCGCGCCTCTTGCCGCCGGTGAGGCTGTCAAGAGTCCCATGCCCGGCAACATTCTCAAGATAAACGTCGCTCAGGGTCAGTCCGTCAAGGAGGGCGACACCCTCATAGTTCTCGAAGCCATGAAGATGGAGAATGACGTTGTCGCCCCGCGTGACGGCACGGTCGCGCAGATCGTCGTGACCAAGGGCGCTGTGGTCGAGACCGGCTCTCCCCTCGTCATTCTGGCATAAGGGAGGAGACCTATGGATATACTCGGTACTCTCCGGGATCTGGCGCTGGAATCCGGCTTCGCCGCGTTCTTCACGACCGCCGGCGGCTGGAAGAACCTCGTCATGATACTCATCGCCTTTGTGCTTTTGTATCTGGGCATCGTAAAGAAGTTTGAGCCGCTGCTGCTGGTGCCCATCGCCTTCGGTATGCTCATCACCAACCTCCCCGGCGCGAATATGTTCCACGAGATCTTCTTCGCCGGGGGGCACATCCACTGGGACCTCATCGGCGGACAGCCCGTCACGGCGTCGCTGCTGGCGGATCTCCACAGTCAGGGCGTAGCGGAAAATGTTCTTGCCCCCTATTTGCAGCAGCTGATGACCGCCGCCCAGACCACCTTCTCCCCGGAGATGGTGGAACAGGCCATCGCCGCCGTCACGGAGGAGGCCGGAGCCGCCATCACCGCTCTGGAAGCACAGCTTCAGGCGCTGGTGCAGGCGGAGCAGGCCGCTGCCTACTACGGCATGACCCTCTCTGACATCACCATCACCCCGGGTCTGGTGGACATCCTTTACTTAGGCGTCAAGCTGGGTATCTATCCCTGCCTGATCTTCATGGGCGTGGGCGCTATGACGGACTTCGGTCCCCTCATCGCCAACCCCAAATCCCTGCTGCTGGGCGCGGCTGCACAGCTGGGCATCTTCATCACCTTCGTGGGCTGCCGTTTCATGGGCTTCACCGGCCCGGAATCCAGCGCCATCGGCATCATCGGCGGCGCAGACGGCCCCACAGCCATTTTCGTCACCGTTCTGCTGGCACCGGCCCTCTTAGGCCCCATCGCCGTGGCGGCTTACTCCTATATGGCGCTGGTCCCCGTGATCCAGCCTCCCATCATGAAGCTGCTGACCACGGAAAAAGAGCGCCAGATCGTCATGAAGCCCCTCCGGGAGGTCAGCAAGAAGGAGAAGATCATCTTCCCCATCGTAGTGACCATCTTCGTGGCGCTGCTGGTTCCCTCTGCCGCCCCCCTCATTGCCTGCCTCATGCTGGGCAACCTCTTTAAGGAGTGCGGCGTCACGGAGCGGCTCAGCAAGACCGTTCAGAATGAGCTCATCAACATCGTGACCATCTTCCTTGGCGTCAGCGTGGGCGCAACGGCCACCGGCACCACCTTCCTGTCCCTCCAGACCATCAAGATCATGGTCATGGGCGTGGTGGCCTTCAGCTTCGGCACCGCCGGCGGCGTCCTGCTTGCCAAGTTCATGAACCTGTTCCTCAAGGAGAAGATCAATCCCCTCATCGGTTCCGCCGGCGTGTCCGCCGTGCCTATGGCGGCCCGCGTATCCCAGATGGTGGGCCAGAAGTACAACCCCGGCAACTTCCTGCTGATGCACGCCATGGGCCCCAACGTGGCAGGCGTCATCGGCTCCGCCATCGCCGCGGGCGTGCTGATCTCCCTGTACGGCTGATAGGAGGCAGATATGGAATTTTTATCGAACAAGCCCCTGCTCATTACGGATACCATCCTCCGGGACGCTCACCAGTCTCAGGCGGCCACACGTATGACCACGGCGGATATGCTCCCCGCGCTGGAAATGCTGGATTCCATCGGCTACTACTCTCTGGAGTGCTGGGGCGGCGCCACCTTCGACGCCTGCATCCGTTTCCTGGATGAGGACCCCTGGGAGCGTCTGCGCATCCTGCGCAAGGAGCTGCCCCACCAGAAGCTGCAGATGC
>USNH01000256.1 GCA_900556015.1 uncultured Eubacteriales bacterium
GATGGAGGGCAGCGTACCGCTTTTCAGACATTCGTCCTCCAAAGTCAGCCGTCTGCCGTCCTTCGTGGTCTTATAGACCCGTGTGATCTCCGGCATACCGTGATCCTTCAGCCAGCGATCCATAATATCCAGATAGGCGTAAGTATGGGGATGCTCGCCGCCCGTATCAGCAAACAGGATCAGGTCAACGGGGATACGGTGCTGGTGCAGCCCAACGAGAAGGGCGGTGCTGTTCGCACCGCCGCCATAGGAAACAATATTGATATGCTCACCTCATTTCAAAGCCTTTTCATATCGGTATTTCATCTGCGCCGGATACAGCGGTTCGGGTGGGCGGCGCCTGCCGGTCCACTCCCGTCCGCCCGCCAGCCCCGCGCACTGCCAGCCGGAGGCACGGAGGCTGACGCCGCTCTCCGTGTCCAGAATGTAGGTGACGATCCTATGGTAGCCCAGGACCTTCGCCGCTCGCGCCGCCGCGCCATAGAGGAAGCTGCAAGCGTTTTTCGTTCCGTCCGTGCAGAGGCGGTTGACCTCCAAGGTCAGCCCATCGTCCAGGTATCGGCTCACCGGCCGCCCCACAATGGCGACGCCCGCCAGACGGCCATTCGCCATGCAGCCCAGGGAGAACTTATGCCCTCGCACCGGCTTATGGTGGCGGTGGTGCTCTGCGACAAACCTGTTCGCATCGGCAAGAGCCATCGGTTTTACAGTCAGCATCGGCTCCGCCTCCATCAGTTGTACGGCGGTCTGCCGTAGGCATAAAGGTGGGACTGCCAGTAATTTGTGTTGAGACTGGTGTACTGGATGGGATCGCCGCAGTGCAGGAGCATCCCGTCCCCCACATAAAAGCCCACATGGCTGACCCCCGGCGTGTCGTAGGTGCCCACAAAGAACACCAGATCCCCCGGCCGCGGCTCGGATACCGGCGTGGAAATGTTGTAGAGGCCCTGCGCCCCCAGCCGCCCGGTATCGCACAGGCCGCTGCTGGTCAGGACATAGCTGACAAAGCCGCTGCAATCAAAGGAGGTGGACGGGCTGCTGCCGCCCCAGACATAGGGGAAGCCCAGATACTTCTCCGCCTCCGTAATCAGCGCCGCAAAGCGCTCGTCGGACAGGTACTCCGCTGGGATCTCGTACTTGGCGGGCGGGGTGGTCACATACTTGGGAACATAGCCGGAGGACGGGAACAGGTCGGGGCGGTTGCCCAGGGCGGACATATACACGGCGTACATGGAAAGCGTCTCCTGATCCATCATGTAGACCGGCAGATGGGAGAGGTCGAAGTTTTCCAGCTTCACGGTGCAGATATAATAATCGTAATAGACCCGGTAGCTCTCCGTATGGGTGTTGCCCTCCTCGTCCGTCCAGGTATCCGTCTCAATGTAGTACCGCCGCTCCACCTCCACTGTCTCGGTGAGGATGTATTGCCGGTCAAACAGCATTTGAAGGTCGCCCTGCACCTGGTCTATGGTGAAGGTCCCCTCATGGAGCGCCGACAGGATGGACAGCAGCACATAGGGATCGTGCTCGATCTCGTCCAGATCGTAGTGATACTCGTCATAGTCGTGGGTCTGCTCATAGGTATCCAGATACCGCCGCAGCTCGTCCTCCTTGGCGCAGTAGGCGGCCTCCGCCGCCAGCAGGTCGGAATCCTCAGAGAGATAGGAGGAGGCCACAATGTTGGACACGCCTCCGCCGAACATGGAGGAGCAGGATTGCAGCAGGCCCAACAGCAGCACCAGCACAAGGCCGATCCCGCCGATGATAAGGAACACCTTCTTGTGCCGGGCTATGAACTCGCCGGCCTTCTTCGCCGCCTCCGCGCCCTTCTTTGCGCTCTTGGCCGCCGTCTGCGTTGCCGCCTTTGCACCCTCCGCGCCGCGCGACGCCCGGTAGGCCGCCGCGTACTGCCGCTGCATCCGCTTCTTCTGCCAGATGCGGGAGATGGGGCTGCCGGACGCAAGCTGGGGGTTATCATGGAGCGCCTTTTGGTAAAGTGCCTCCGCGTTGGCCCTGACCGCCGCCTGCTCCGCCTTTGCCGCGTCCCGCCAGGGCTTCACCTGCCGCTCCGCCCGCCAGTTTTGCAGCTTGCGGTTCCCATAGCCCACGGCTTTTTCCATGCCGCGCTCGGTGAGATGGCCCGCCGCCACGCCGGAGTTCTCCTGCTCCACCTCCCGCACCTTGGCGTGGGCGGCGTGGGCGACCTCCTGCAAAGGCCGCGTCAGCGGGTTCGGCCCCGGCTGCCGGATCGAAGCCGGCTTATCCGTCTCATGGAATACCAGCTTTGTACGCCCGGCGCCGGAAGCCTCGTCAAAGACACGCTCCGTACCCAGGACGCGCTTTTGGGGGACGGCGGCCCTTGCCGCGTCCAGCTTATCCGCCGCCTTGTCGGATTTGCGGATCGCCTTTTGCAGCTCCGGCGCGGCGCGTTCCT
>USNH01000257.1 GCA_900556015.1 uncultured Eubacteriales bacterium
CCGAGTGCCGCCGGGTGTTCGGCTGGGCACCTGATTTTAAAAAGGGCTGACACGCATGCCGCGTGCCAGTCCTTTTTCTTATTGTTCCCCGGCGGCGGCAAACGGTGATAAAAAAAGCAAGTGCGCCCGGCGTAAGCCGGGTGCACTTGCTTCTTTATCCTGCAGCTCATTCTCCCATCTGCATCGCTCCCGCGGGGTGGATGGTCTTCATCCACTTCCTGCTGCGCAGCCGGAAGAAGCACCAGACGCATTTGATGATTTGATCGATCTTCAGCATCGTATATACCCAAAACGGCGGCCAGTCCAGCACGAGCCCCGCCAGCGCGCCCAGAGGGATGGACGCCACCCACAGGAACAGGATGTCGCCCGCCATGAGAAATTTCGTGTCGCCCCCGGCCCGGAGGACGCCTTTCGTCAGAATGGCGTTCATGGACTGGAAGATCACGATGAACAATATGGCGTCCAGCAGCTCCCACGCGATGGTCCGTGCCTCGTCGGACACCTGATAGTACGCCACGATCACGCCCCGCAGCAGATAGATCAGCAGGGCAGCAAAGCACCCGACGATCAGCCCGATCAGCAGGAAAGTATAGCCGTCCCGCTGGGCCTTTTCCCGGTCGCCCCGGCCCATGGTATGGCCGGTGATGATGCCGCTGGCGTTGGCGATGCCCTGCGTCAGCACAGAGCTGAGCTGCTGCACCACCACCGTCATGGAATTGGCGGTGACGAAGGCCTGCCCGATGTGCCCCATGACCATGGCCACGGCGTTGTTGCCGATGGCCAGCAACCCGTCGCTGACCAGCACCGGCAGACTGATGCGGACATACTCCCGCTTCAGGTCGGCGCAGGACATGACCACATCCCGCAAACGGAAACTCACCCGCTTGTCCGCAAAGAAAAAGTATCCGCAAACCAGCCCGAACTCCACGATGCGGGCGATCATTGTGCCCAGCGCCGCACCGGCGATCTCCATGCGGGGCGCACCCAGCTTGCCGAAGATGAACACCCAGTTGCAGAATACATTCACCGCGAATGCCGCGATGGATGCCAGCAGGGGCAGCCGCACCTGCCCCACGCTGCGCAGTACGATGGTGCAGGTCTGGGACAGGCCGATGCAAAAAAACGTGGGCAGCATCCACAGCAGGTATATCTTCCCGTAGGCGATGATGCCGCTGTCCGGCGTGTACATCCGCATGACCAGACTTGGGAACAGCGCCGTGACCGCCGTAAACACGGCGATAAACAGAGCGCTGAGCCGCAGCATCAGAGCCACGCTCTTTTTCAGCGAGACCATATCCCGGCTGCCCCAATAACGCGAAGTCAGCACGGAAGCGCCCATGCCGATACCCATGCAGAAGATCTGGAACAGGTTGATGAACTGCCCCGCCAGCGAGGACGCGGACAGCTGCATATCCCCCATGCTGCTGAGCATGATGGTGTCCATCAGGTTCACGCCCACCGTGATGAGGGACTGCAGGGAGATCGGGATGGCGATGCGGGCCATCTCCGCCAGCAGCGGCCCGCCGCCCCGTGTGTTTTCTTTCATTCCCATCTCTCGCTCCTCCGCAATACCGCACGCGGAAGCCGTCCCGCCAGACGGCCTCCGCGTGCGTCTTTTTTAATAGCGTCTCATCGCCGGGACGCGGTATATCTCTCACTTCTCCGCGTCGAAATACGCCTCTATGCACCGCCGGACGCGCTTCACCGCCGGCATCTCCCGGACATTTTTCAGCGCGTACAGCCGCAGGTGCGTCCAGCAGTCAGGCTCGGAGATCTGTAAGCAGCACAGGTCCTCCACCGAGTATCCCGACAGCACCCGCAGCGGCACCATGGCCGCGCCGACGCCATTCCGAACGGACTCCAGGATCTCCCGCATATTGGGCGACCACAGCACGATCCGCGGTTCAAAGCCGATCTGCCGGCAATAGAACTCTAGATCCGTCACATTCGGGGCTTCGCCGCTGCTGCGGCTGAAGTTCACGAACGTGTCATTCCGGAACGCGCTCAGATGCACTTGCTCCCGCCCGGCCAGCGGATGCGTAGGCGGAACAATCATGATCAGCCGGTCGTCCGTCAGCTCGCGGCAGGACAGGCGCGGGTCGTCCACCCGCGCCGCTCGGATGCAGAAATCCACCTCGCCGGACAGCAGTGCGCCAAGCAGGTCCTTGATGCGCGTGTGCGTAATCCGGACGCTCACATCCGGGCAGCTCTCCCGCAGTCGGGCCTGTAATCCGGCGAAGGAATAGAGCGGCGGCATGGCGATGCTGACCTGGTTTTCCACGGCGCTCTTGGCCTCGGCCAGCTCCTGCTCCAGCTGGGACAGAGAGAGCAGCATGTTTTCCGCATACCTGAGGAATATCTCTCCGTACGTGTTCAGCTCGATATGCCGTCCGCGCCGCTCAAACAGCCGCACGCCCAAC
>USNH01000258.1 GCA_900556015.1 uncultured Eubacteriales bacterium
TCACGGACAACCTGGAGGCCTACGAGCTGGGCGTGGCCTCCGCCAAGATCTACGATTTCATTTGGGACACCTACTGCGACTGGTATATCGAACTGACCAAGACCCGGCTCAACGGCGACGACCCCGCCGCCAAGCTGGCCGCCGAGAACGTGCTGTGCTATGTCCTGCTCCGCGTTTTGGAGCTGCTGCACCCGTTCATGCCCTTCATCACCGAGGAGATCTGGCAGGCGCTGCCCCACGAGGGTCAGTACCTCATCTCCGCCCGCTGGCCGGAGTATCAGGACGCCCTGTCCTTCCCGGAGGCCGAAAGCGCCATGGAGGCCGTCAAGGATGCCATCTCCGCCATCCGCGCCCGCCGCGCCGAGATGAACGTGCCGCCCAGCCGCAAGGCCCAGGTCATCCTGGTCACGGACAAGCCCGACAACTACACCGTGGGCGCGCACTTCATCACCCGCATGGCCTACGCCAGTGAGCTGACGGTGCTCACCGCCGCCCCCGCCGACCTCACCGGCATGGTCACGGTGGCCACCCACGATGCCACCGTCTATATGCCCATGTCCGAGCTGGTGGACATCGCCAAGGAGCTGGAGCGCATCGCCGCCGAGCGCAAGAAGGCGGAGGAGAACCTTCAGCGCATCGAGGCCAAGCTGGCCAACGAGTCCTTCACCTCCCGTGCCCCGGAGAACGTGGTCAATGCGGAGCGGGAAAAGGCGGAGAAGGCCCGCGCCCTCATCGCCAAGCTGGACGAATCCGCCGCCGCCATGAAGCTGTGACCCTATATTGACTCGAATATCGCCCCTTCTTGAAAGAGACTGGAAAATTCCGGTCTCTTTCTTTTATTTTTCCGACTGAGTTCGACAGGATTTTCGCTTTTGATGATGTATAATCAACCACGGTTGGTAACCACAAATGACCGGCCCGTGCGCCGGAAACCATCTGCAAAGGAGCACCTGCCATGGATGTAACGGCAAAATGCGAAGGTAAGGAGCTGGAATTTCAGCTTCAGGGCGAATTGGATCACCACGGTGCCAAGGGCCTGCTCACCTGCTTGGAGCGGGAGATCGAGCGCACGCTCCCCATGGTGCTGGTGCTGGACTTCTCCGGCGTGACCTTCATGGACAGCTCCGGCATCGCCGTGGCGCTGCGCGGCTGGCAGCGTATGCGCGAGCTGGGCGGCACCGTCCTGCTGCGCCACGTATCGCCCCAGCCCCGCAAGGTATTTGAGGCGTCCGGCGTGAACCGCATGATGACCATCGAATAGGGGAGGAGAGTACATAATGACACGCGCCGAAAACTATGTGATCCTGGAATTTCTCAGCCGCAGCAGCAACGAGGGCTTCGCCCGCGTGGCCGCCGCCGGCTTCGCCGCCCAGCTCGACCCTACGCTGGATGAGCTGGGGGACATCAAGACCGCCGTCAGCGAGGCGGTCACCAACGCCATCGTCCACGCCTACCCCAACGAACTGGGCCGCATCGTCCTGAAGATGAAGCTCCTGCCAGGCAGCGTTTTAGAGCTGTCCGTCCGGGACTGGGGGCGGGGCATCGACAACGTGGAGCAGGCCCGCAAGCCGCTGTTCACCACAGGCGGCAGCGAGCGCAGCGGCATGGGCTTCACCATCATGGAGAGCTTCATGGACAAGCTCACCGTCCGCTCCGTCCCCGGCAAGGGCACCACGGTGCAGATGCGTAAGCGGATCGCCCCCCGCATGAGCACAGGCCGATGAGCGACCGCCTGGCGCTGCTGGAACGCGCCCAACAGGGGGACGACGATGCCTGTCAGCAAATGCTCACCGAAAACGCGGGCCTCATCTGGTCCATCGTCCGCCGCTACAACGGCTGCGGCGTGGAGACCGATGACCTGTACCAGCTTGGCTGCATAGGCTTCGTCAAGGCTGTAAAGGGTTTCGACTTAACATACGGTACACAGTTCTCCACCTACGCCGTCCCCAAGATCGCCGGCGAGATACGCCGCTTCCTCCGGGACGACGGCCCGATCAAGGTGGGCCGCACCCTACGGGAAAAGGGCCAGACCCTCTGGGCCGCCCGTGAGCGCCTTCGCACCCGCCTTGGCTGTGAGCCAAAGCTGTCCGAGCTCTCCGCCGAGACCGGCTTCACCGCCGAGGAGATCGCGTCCATCGACCTGGCGCTCATCGCGCCGGAATCCCTCCAGCAGGAGACCGCCGAGGGCCTCACGCTGGAGTCCACCCTGGGCACGGAAGAACCCGAGACCGCCCTGGTGGAGCACCTGGCGCTCCGCGACGCCATCGATACCCTGCCGGAGCGCGAACGTCAAACCATACTGCTTCGCTTCTTCAAATGCCTGACCCAGGAGCAGACCGCCCGCATTTTGGGCGTTTCCCAGGTCCAGGTCTCGCGCCTGGAGCGCCGCGCCGTGGGCAGCCTGCGCCGG
>USNH01000259.1 GCA_900556015.1 uncultured Eubacteriales bacterium
CGCTGACGATACTCGGCCTCGGTGCCGAAACTTTCGGGAATAGCGAAATTCGGCATAATCGGCGGATGATCGATAGTGTAAGTCTCTACTTTTTCCAATATGGTCGCCGGCGTCTCGAGGGCCTCGGGGATGTCGGCAAATAACGCCTGCATTTCGGCCGAAGTCTTGAGCCACTCCTGCTTGGTGTAGTGCATGCGATCCTGGTCCGTCACAAACTTGTTGGTGGACAGGCATATCAGACGGTCATGAGCCTCAGCATCGTCTTCATCGACAAAATGCACATCGTTGGTGGCAATAAGTTTTATGTCATACTTGCGCGCCAATGCTATAAGTTTCGGCTCGATTGCACGCTGTTTTTCGTAAGTGTCATGGGCGGCGTTGACCACAGTGGCTTTATGTCGCTGCAATTCGATGTAATAATCTTCGCCCATCAGGTTTTTCCACCACGCCCACAAACACGGCAGCCAGCCCGCCTATCACATACGGCATATCAGCACTCCTTCTCCACGTACAGCTTTACGCCCTCCATCCGCAGGATACGTACCATCTCGCCCGGCTCGATGACGCTGCCGTTGTCGCTCCGGGCCGTCCAGGTCTTTCCGTCTATATAGACGGCGCCGGTGGGCACGTCGTTGTCAATGCGCTCCGTCACTCGTGCCACGCCGCCCAGTACCCGGTCGGCGTTGGTGGGCTTGATGTCCTTTTTCAGCAGCTTCGTCACCAGCGGCCTTGTCGCCGCCAGCGCCGCCACCGACACCGCGAAGAACAGCACCAGCTGTAACCACAGCGGCCCGCCGCACACGGCGGCGATCAGCGCGGCCACGCTGCCCAGCACGAACCAGATGGATGTCAGCCCGGCGGTGGCGGCCTCCACCACGCCGAACACGATGATGGCCGCGATCCATACCGTTGTCGCCATATCCGAATCTCCTCCTTTCAGGAACAGGCCGATGATGCCCGCCAGGGCGGCCACGCCCAGCAGCACCCCTGCGGCCAGCCACTTGTTTTTGGGGGACAGGTTTGTCAGAAACGCGGTGAACGCGCCCTGCAGCGTGGGACGGGGCAGATCGGGCGCTTTCGCCGTCTCCGCCGCCTCCGCCGCTGCGCCCGCCGGCACTTCCTCGGCAAACAGCGTATCCAGCGTCACGTGGTAGCGGTTGCAGATGTAGATGATCTTCTCCATCTCCGGGAAGCCCCGCCCGCTCTCCCATTTGCTCACCGCCTGCCGCGACACGCACAGCTCCTCGGCGAATTGCTCCTGGGTCAGCCCGGTTTGGCGGCGCACCGCCGCCAGCTGTTGGCCAAATGACATACCGTTCCTCCTCGTCTCTTGTGATCTCAGTATAGCCGTTCCCGGCCAAAAGTCTATCATCTTGAAGTTGCGCCGCCGGTTTTTCCCGGTTTTTCTCCGCAACCTCAGGTTTACATCTCCCATTATAGCCGATACCCGCCGAAAAAGCCACTCAAAAAATCAGGTTGCGCCCCGCCCCAACTTACGGTATACTCTTTGTATGGGCGGACGACCCTGTCCGCCCGTTACACGAACGCACTCCTTGTGATTTCGTAGGGGGCGATGCCCACATCGCTCCGTCTGCCGCTGGCGTATGCGTCTTACGTGCGGGGCGATGTGGGCATCGCCCCCTACACACGGTCTACCGAAGGCGTGCACGCTATTCTCTGTCATTCCGAGCCAGTGCTCACACTGGCGTGGGAATCCGTTCCCCGCGCCCGCAGGCGCGGAACACTCCATCGTAAACTTCACCCACACCGAGGTACATTTATATGATCACTTACGTCATCCCCTGCCTGCTGGGCCTGGAAAAACTGGTATCCGACGAGGTCAAGCGCCTGGGCCTTTCCGATGTCCAGGCGGAAAATGGCCGCGTCCTCTGCCAGGGCGCTTGGGCGGACTGCGCCCGGCTCAATGTGAACCTGCGCTGCGGCGCACGGGTCATCGCCGTGCTGGCCCGTTTCCCCGCCCGCAGCTTCGAGGAGCTGTTCCAGGGCACGAGATCCGTGGCCTGGGAGGAATACCTGCCCCTGGATGCCGCCTTCCCCGTGAAGGGCTACTCCATCAACTCCCAGCTCCACGCCGTCCCCGCCTGTCAGAGCATCATCAAAAAGGCGGTGGTGGACCGCATGGCCGCCCATTACGGCGTATCCCAGCTCCCGGAGACGGGGACGAAGCATCAGATCCGCTTCTCCATCATGAAGGACGATGTGGCCATCGGCCTGGACACCTCCGGCGAGGGGCTGTATAAGCGGGGCTACCGCGCCGTGGGCGTGGAAGCGCCCCTGCGGGAGACGCTGGCGGCGGCGCTGGTGACGCTGAGCCGCTATCGGGGCAAAGACCCGTTCTGCGACCCGTTCTGCGGCAGCGGCACCATCCCCATCGAGGCCGCCCT
>USNH01000260.1 GCA_900556015.1 uncultured Eubacteriales bacterium
GCTTTGGTGCAAATACAACACCACCGCCTGTCCACTGTGGAGATCTTGTAGAACCCTGTCTTGCATGACCAGTTCCTTTCTGTCTCCAAGGTTTTCTTCCGCCACCAGAAACTTCTGAACGTGTCTTTGCGCTCTGTGTTCCCTGACGATTATTTGCAAGCTGGTTAACTACTGCCATGTGTACGAGATGTTCGTTAACTTCTACACCAAATACAGCATCATTTAATTCGATTGAACCAACTTCTTTGCCTTCAATATTGTAAACAGATACGTTTGCCATCTGTGTGTTCCTCCTTCCTTAACAGCACTACTTCTCAAATTTTACTGTCTCTTTGATACTTACAAGAATAGCTGCATCACAACAGGGGTCACATAGGCCTCCATCACGGCGGCCACGATCAGCAGAGGCAGCACCACCAGCGCCACCAGGCGCAAAAGGTTCAGCAGCAACGGCTTCATAACACCCTTTTCGTTGTGACGGATATAGGCGTTGATGCTTTGGCAGAGAAACAGTCCAGCGGCCAGGCTTAGGATCAGCGCCGGCAGCTCGAACACCCCGTGGGGCAGTATCCCGGCGAAAAAGGCCAGCAGGGAGATGCCCTCGTTGGAATAGTAGGCCGCCATCACGCCCAAAATGACGGCGTTGATGCCCAAGGACAGGGCGGGCAGGAACAGAAACGGGATAAAGCCGTACAGAACGGTCATGACTATGGCCCGCAGGTTGTTGAAGAATAGCCCCACGGCGCTGAAGTTGCCCGCGTCGTCCATAACGGCGCTGCTGTCGATCATGTCCATGAAGTAGCCGATCACCGTGTCGCACAGCGTTGGCGCGAAGCGGCCCGCGAGGTAGGCCAACAGTGCGATGGCCAAAAACGCCGCGGCGGTCATAAATACGAAACGTCTGTACTCCCCGCGGCAGAAGTCATGGAGCGGCTGAAAAAAGCGCTTCATCCCAGCTTCTCCAGCCCGGCACGGAGGCGCTTCAGCGTCTCGTCACGGCCCAGGATGCGGCAGATCTCCACCGCGCCGCCGGGTGTCACCAGCTTACCGGCGGCGGCGATACGCACCGGCCACATCAGCGTGGCGTTCTTCACGCCCAGCTGCTCGGCCAGGGACACAAGCCCATCGTGGATGGTCTCGTCCGTCCACTGGGGCAGAGCCTCCAGCATGGGGATGGCGGCTTCCAGCATGGTCTTGCAGACCTCGGGGTTGGTCTTGGACTTTTTGTTGGTGAAGAACTCTGTATCATACTCCGGGCAATCATCGAAAAAGTCCACCTTTTCCGGAATCTCCGTCAGCTTCTCGCAGCGTGCCTGGAGCAGCGCGGCGATGGCGGCCACGTCGAAGCCGCCCTTGACGGTCTGGCGGATATATGGCTCAGCCACCTTGGCAAAATCCTCCGGGGACATGGCGCGGAGATACACGGCGTTGAAATGATCCAGCTTGGCCTTGTCAAAGATGGCGGGGGACTTGGAGATACCTGTCAGGTCAAATGCCTTTACAAGCTCGTCAAGGGAGAATATCTCCTGCTCCGCCAGTTCGCCCTTGGGCGACCATCCCAGCAGCGCCACATAGTTCAATATGGCATCGGTGAGATAGCCCTCGGCCTTCAGATCCTCATAGGAGGGGTCGCCGTGGCGCTTGGACATCTTGTTCTGCGCGTCCCGCATGACGGGGGAGCAGTGGACGTATGTGGGGACTTCCCAGCCGAAGGCGTGGTACAGCAGGTCGTACTTCGGTGCGGAGGACAGGTATTCACTGCCGCGGACCACGTGGGTGATGCCCATCAGGTGATCATCGATAACATTGGCGAAGTTGTAGGTGGGCAGGCCGTCCCGCTTCAGCAGCACCTGGTCGTCCAGCGTACTGTTCTCCACGGTGATGTCGCCGAACACCGCGTCATGGAACGTGGTCGTGCCTTCCTTGGGGATGCGCTGGCGGATAACGTAGGGCTCACCGGCGGCTACGCGGCGGAGAGCCTCCTCCAGCGGCAGGTCGCGGCAGGGATCATCGGCGCGGTCAAACTCGCCGCTGTCCTCCTCGGAGGCGCACTTCTCGCAGAAGCAGTAGTACGCGCCGCCCTTTTCCACGAGAAGCTCCGCATATTTACCGTAGGTGTCACGGCGCTGGGACTGGATATAGGGTGCGACAGGGCCGCCCACGTCCGGGCCTTCGTCATGGGTCAGGTGACATTCCGCCATGGTGCGGTAGATCACGTCCGTCGCGCCCTCCACCAACCGGCCCTGATCTGTATCCTCGATGCGGAGGATGAACGTGCCGCCGTGGCTGCGGGCGATGAGCCAGGTATACAGCGCCGTGCGCAGGTTGCCCACGTGCATATAGCCGGTGGGCGAGGGGGCGAAACGGGTGCGGACCTTGCCGCGGGGGATGC
>USNH01000261.1 GCA_900556015.1 uncultured Eubacteriales bacterium
CAAGTACTATGTGGATCTGTCGGACAAGCTGTGGGATATTCAGCAGTGCCTGCTGTCGTCCATCGTCTCATCGTACACGGTGAGATAGTCCGCGATGGCTTTCCCCGTGTCCCGTCCGTACAGCCGGTACACCCTTTTGAAGTGGGGCACAGTGATCTTCTCCACGTTCTCGCTGACCTTGATCTTGGGCAGCACCGTGCCGTCCGGCTCTTCCACCGCCACCAGCTTATACACGCCGCCGAACACCGGCTCGGACTTGGCGGTGATCATCCGCTCGCCCACACCGAACAGGTCGATCTGCGCCCCCTGGAGCAGCATATCCTGGATGAGGTACTCGTCCAGCGAGTTGGACACGGAGATCTTGCACTCCGTCCAGCCCGCCTCGTCCAGCATCGCCCGGGCCTTCCGTGTCAGATAGGCCAGGTCGCCGGAGTCCAGCCGGATGCCGCACTTGGTGATGCCCAGCGGCTTGAGCACCTCGTTGAACGCCTTGATGGCGTTGGGCACGCCGGACTTCAGCGTGTTGTAGGTGTCTACCAGCAGCGTGGCGTTGGTGGGATAGATCTGGCAGTACGTCTTAAACGCGTCATATTCGTTGTCGAACATCTGCACCCACGCATGGGCCATTGTGCCGCCTGCCGGCACGCCGTAGATCTCGTCGGAGATGGTGCAGGCCGTCCCGGCGCAGCCGCCGATATAGGCCGCCCGTGCGCCGATGATGGCCGCGTCCGCGCCCTGTGCCCGGCGTGAGCCGAACTCCAGCACGGTGCGTCCCTTGGCCGCCCGGGTAATGCGGTTGGCCTTGGTGGCGATCAGGCTCTGATGGTTGATGGTCAGCAGCGTGAACGTCTCGATGAGCTGCGCCTCAATGGCCGGGGCGCGGACGATGACCAGCGGCTCTTTCGGGAACACCGGCGTCCCCTCCGGGATGGCGTAGATGTCGCCGGTAAAGCGGAAATCCCGCAGATAGTCCAGAAACTCCTCGCAGAACAGCTTCCGCCCCCGAAGATACGCAATATCCTCCTCGGTAAAGTGCAGGTTCTCGATGTAGTCGATCAGCTGCTCCAGTCCGGCGGCAATGGCGAAGCCGCCGCCGTCCGGCACTTTGCGGAAAAACACGTCGAAATAGGTGATGCGATCCTTGTAGCCTGCCTCAAAGTAGCCATTCCCCATGGTCAGCTCATAAAAGTCACAGAGCATGGTCATGTTCAGCTTTTCCTCAGTTTTCATTCGTATACCTCAAATCGGTCTTTGCGCGCCGCGCAAAGTGTAGTGAGTGTATTATACCGCTTTTTCCCCGTTAAGGCAACCCCTGCCGCCTTTTCCCTCGATTTTCTCCCCATACTTGCCGGAAAACCGACCGTAAACCAACAGTCGGTTGCTTTTTTCGGCGCATCTGTTACAATGTCGGTGAGGTGATCACTTTGGACAAACAACTTTTTGGCGCGTTTGTTGCCGAGCAGCGCAGGCGGCAGGGCCTGACCCAGCAGCAGCTGGCCCAGTCGCTGCACGTCACCGACAAGGCTGTGAGCAAATGGGAGCGCGGCCTCAGCTACCCCGACGTCACCCTCTTACAGCCGCTGGCGGAGATCTTCCGCCTCCGCGTGGACGACCTGCTGACCTGCCGTTCCGAGACCCTCGACACATCTCCGGCCCACGATACCGCCTCTCCCGCTGTGGAGGCCGTGCTGGACATCTCCCATACCAACGATGCCCAGCGCCGCCGGCAGCGCCGTCTGCTGGCCGCCGTCATCGCCGTGGCCGTCCTTGTGCTGGCCGCACTGTCCATCGCCCAGCGCAGCGGCAAGCTGTTCCTCACCCGACGCACCGCCGACCCCGGCGGCGCGTTCACCCTGTCCGTCTACCGCGATGGCCTGCTCACCGGCCACTATTGGCTGGAAAGCACCGCGCCCCTGCGCGTAAACGCCCACTGCCCCTGCTGCGGCCAGGATACCGTCCATACCTCCACGCGCCACGCCCTTGCCGGGGAGCTCACCGCAGTGAAAAGTCTGCGCTGGTCGCCGGATGGCCGTTGCCTGCTGCTGTACGGCACGTCCCGGAACGCCAGTCTCCCCGACTACCTGGAGCTGTGGGACTTCTCCGCCGAGCCTATCCTCCGTCAAGAACCGACTGTGGGCATTTTAGTGCAGCTCTGCGGCTATGAAGACCCGGAGCACCCCGCCGCGCCGCTGCTGCCTGCCCTTCCCGGCGTGTCGGAGTATACCTACCTTCCCCGCGTGGCCCTGTCCTCTCCCTGCTGGCTGAACAGCGGCGACCTGGAGCTGACCTATTCCTACACCGGCACGGACGGCGTCCACCGCACCGGCACGCTGACCTATGATACGGCTGCCGGCCACGTTCGCTCCGTCAACGTCTCCGAGCGCAAGGGC
>USNH01000262.1 GCA_900556015.1 uncultured Eubacteriales bacterium
GCGGCTCTGTACTCTTGCAGCAACAGGCGGCACTTAGACAAGTGCCGCCTGCTGCCATAAAAAGGTGTGTCCTTTACCGCTGTTCCCGCTCCGGCCTCCGCGCTTTTCCCCGTTCCGCCGCATATTGTATGGCGCGGATGCTTGTTTGCAGCATTTGCAGCTTATGCCACTCATCCAGTGCAGCTTCCAATGCAGACTGGTCACAGTCCATCCTGGCGCGGCGGATGGCAGAACGGAGCTCCGCCTCCCTCCACTCGATCTCCTGCGGCGTTTGTAGATCCTGCTCGCGGGCGTATGCCAACCCCTGAAAGGCTTCCGTCTCCGCTTTGTCCGGCGGGCCGAACAGGGCAAGGCATTCCGGCTCGCTATATGCCGCCTGCGGCTTCGGCACGTCTCCCAACAGCAGAAACAAAACCAGTACCAGTAAGCTGTCCAGTGCACCGTGAGAATGGCCGTATGCCTCGCGCCGGGTCTCGTACCATCGGCGGCGGACGCAGCGCACATGCGCCCACCACTGCTGCTCCGCCAGCCGTTCGCGCTCTCGCCGCAGTGCCATCAGGTGCTCTATGTCCGCCCATTCCAGCCCCAGCGTTCGCAGCCGCACCGCCCTGCGGCCTCCCGGCGGCAGGACGCTGACCGTGCTTCCCCACCGCTTTAGGGTGATGCCGTAGGCGCGGAGACGGCGCGTCAGTTCTTTGGTGCTGCGGCACTGGGATGCCACAGAGGCCAATACATGGCGAAGATACTCGTTCCGTTTTTCGTACCGCTCCCGCCTTCGCTTGGCGGCGATGGCGTTGTTGTCCTTGGCCTCCCAGCCGTGCGTGCGCGTGTAGTCCCGCAGCCAGTCGTTCATGGCCCTCCGCAGCTCCGCACTATCCTGATGCTTGCCGCCCGCCTTGACCTCACAGGGCAAAATGTTCCCCTCGCCGTCCCGCATCATCCACTCCCGCTCCGCCCGTGCCCCGGCGCGGACAGAGTTGAGGGAGATGTGGATGTGGTCGTTGTCCGTGTCGCGATGGACGGCAATCAGGCAGTCATAGCCCTGCAAAAACGCCTTGGTGAATGCCCGTCCTTCCTCTAAAAGGTCGTCCAGGGATAGCTTGTCCCGATCCACCGCCGGATGACTGAGGATATATTCGTGGCTCTTGCGGTCGCCGGACTTGTTGTTCTTGCCGTAACGCAGGTTGGTGCGGCGGCAGGCGGACGCCCACCGCTCCGGCGCAGCCTCCGTCCCGTCGGCGGTCAGGTACAATGCGGCGCAGTTGCTGCGGGTCTGCATTAAGCCATACCCATCCAAAATCGGTTCGTAATGCCCGGTGCGGCTGTCCTCCCGATGCCGGCAGGTATAGTACTCCAATACATCTTCATAACGGGCGTTTTTGGAGCTGTTATGCTTAACGATAGCCATCGGCGATCTTCACCTCCAGCTCCGCCAGCCGCTTTGCCATACGCTCCGCCTGCCGGGCGGCGTGCAGCAGCTCCTCCCACTCCGCCGGGTGCAGCGTCCGCTGCCCTTCGTTGGGGCGGATGGTCATTTTCAGCAGGCCGCCAATACGCCCTACATCGGCTTTGAGCAGTGCCAGCTCATCCAGCAGGGCAATATCCAATTCCGTGTGCATGGAGATCGTGATCCGTTCGGTCAGCGCGGCGCGGCGCAAAAATTCGCTGGCGGACAGCTCGCTGCGTTTTACACGCGCCAGAAAAGTACGGTACTCGCTGTCGGACATTTTGGTTTTCACGATCCGCTTGCGGGCGCTCCGCGGCTTCGCCGGCGGCGAAACAGCCGGCGCTGCGATCTCCGTATATTCCATGGGAGGGACGATCTCCTCCCGGCTCGGCGGCGGGAGCGATCGCTCCCGCCGCCGGCCAGCATCGGACACCAGCGCGTCCAACCCCGGCCTGTGCTGTTCATTTTCATGCATGGTATTCCTCCCGGGGGTTTGGGGTCTCCCCAGCCGTTGTTCGGCTATCAGGGTACCCAAAGGGTACCCTGATAGGGAACTTGTCCTCCGTTTTACATACTACCGCTTTCCGCGGCACGCCGCCGGTCTGCATCGTACTTTTCCAGTAATCCATTCGCCTCCTCTGTGTGGAAATAATTTCTCGTGGGGGGATCTGAAATGACGATGGGTATGCAGGCGTTGTCAGGTCTGGGGCTTGTATACATCATTTTGATCTTCTGCCGCTGCATTTTGAAATGGGGAGATGGATCCTGCGGAACTGATAAGCGGCCGGGGATCGGTATTGCGCAGACTACCGGCAGCCGGCAGGTACAGGCGGACGTTGCCCAGATATGGGACAGCAGTGCCGGGCTGATGGCGGTCATAGCGGATGGAATCGGCAGTGCCAATACGGGTAAAGTGTGTGCACAGGTGGCAGC
>USNH01000263.1 GCA_900556015.1 uncultured Eubacteriales bacterium
AGCAGCTGTTGGCCGCTGGCATCCGTGCCGGTGAGGACGGCGTCCAGCTGCTCCTGACACTCCCGCAGCAGCGTCTCCGTCTCGCCGCTGTCTGCGGCGGACTCGATGCGCTCCAGATAGGACAGGATCACGCCGTTATAGAGGATGCTCTGGTCCCTGCCGTAGGCGGCGTAGCCCTCATCGCCGGCCTCGGGCCGGATGAGCTTCGCCAGCAGCGTCACCGCAGGACAAAGACAGGCAAAAGCAGCTTGTTTTCCGGCATGGTCTATTGCGCTGATTGTGGAGCAAAAATGCGCTACTGCACCACCAACTACTTTGAAAAGCGGCAAGACCATTTCGTATGCGCCAACTACCGCAGTAACACGGGAAGCTGCTCAGCTCACTTCATCCGGGCGGTTGTTCTGGAAGATTTGGTCTGGATGCACATGAGAACTGTGATTTCCTATGTCAGCCGGTATGAGGATCATTTCCGTGCCGTCATGGAGCAGAAGCTCCGGCTGTCCAGCGAAGCCGCGATCCGTGGACACAAGAAGCGGCTGGCACAGGCTGAAAAGCGGCTGGGAGAGCTTGACCGTCTGTTTATCCGCATTTATGAGGATAATGTGGCGGGGCGCATCACAGATGAAAAGTTTTCTATGATGAGCAAGACCTATGAGGACGAACAAGCGCAGCTTAAAGCGGAAATTCAGACTTTGCAGCAGGAAATCGAAGTACAGGAACGACAGATTGAAAATTTGGAGCAGTTTATCCAGCGGGTACGCAAATACGAGGATTTAGACGAGCTTACCCCGTATGCGCTGCGGGAGCTTGTCAAGGCAATCTACATTGAAGCCCCGGACAAGTCCAGCGGCAAGCGGCATCAGGGCATCCGCATTTCCTATGACCTTGTGGGCTTTATCCCCGTGGAAGAACTGCTGAAACAGGAAACGGCGTGACCGAAGCCACGCCGTTCCTGAGAAAATACGATATTACTTTCTTATGACCCCCGACCCTCGGCGGCGCGCTATTTTTCGTCAGGATGAGGCGCAGCACTGAAGGCCTACTTTGTGTATGTCGAAGCGCCGCAACGACCTACCGGCGAAAAAGCCCCGCCGCCTTCGGCGGCGCGCTATTTTTCGTCAAGACGAGGCGCAGCACTGAAGGCATACTTTGTGTATGTCGAAGTGCTGCAACGACGTATTGGCGAAAAAGAGCCGCCGCCTACACGCCCTCGCCGTCGAACGCCGGCGTATACGCCTCCTCCGCCGAGGTCCGCTCCTGCACGAACCCATCCGTGATGCCGCAGTTCCGCATATAATCCGCCGCGGCCCGGTACTCCGCCGCCGTGACCCGCCGGGCCAGCCGCCCGGTCATGTTGGCCGTGGGCGTGTACTGACTCATCAGCGACACCAGCACGTCCCCCGGCGCGAACGTCTCCGCGATCCAGTCCAGCACCCGCCGGGTGTTGTCCAAGTACCCCGGCAGCACCAGGTGGCGGATGACCACACCCCGCGTCAAGAGCCCGTCCTCCAGCACGTAAGGCCCGACCTGCCGGAACATCTCCCGGATGGCCTTACAGGCCACGGGGAAATAGTCCGCCGCGCCGGACAGCTCTGCTGCCAGCGCCCCGTCCGCGTACTTCAGATCCGGCAGATACACGTCCACCAGCCCCTCCAGCGCCCGCAGCGTCTCCACCCGCTCGTACCCGCCGCAGTTATACACCACCGGCACGGGCAGCCGGGGCGTCAGCGCCGGCAGTATCCACGGCAGGAAATGGGTAGGCGTCACCAGCTCGATGTTGTGCGCCCCCTGTGCGATCAGCTCCTCGAAGATCTCCCTCAGCCGCGCCGTGGAGATGTCCTTCCCGAAGCCCCCGGCGGAGATGTCCCCGTTCTGACAGTACACGCACCCCAGGGTGCAGCCGGAGAAAAACACCGTCCCCGCGCCGTTTTGCCCGGAGATAGGCGGTTCTTCCCAGTGGTGCAGCATGGCCCGCGCCACCCGCAGCCCTCCGGGCATACGGCAGAAGCCGCCGCCCACCTCCGCCGTCCGTTCCGCCCCGCACCGGCGGGGACACAGCGTGCAGATCATGTTTTGTGGATGTCAAAGTCCGGCCCAAGATCGCCGGCCATCCAGTGGCGGCGGCACAGGCCGATGTACTTGTCATTCGCGCCCAGCACCACCTGCGCGCCCTCCTTCACCACCCGTCCGTTCTCGTCGAACCGGGCGTTGAACGCCGCCTTCTTGCCGCACCAGCAGATGGTCTTAACCTCCTCCAGCTTGTCCGCCAGCACCAGTAGATGATAGCTGCCGGGGAACAGGTCGCCCTTGAAGTCCGCCCGCAGCCCGTAGCAGATCACGGGGATGTTGCAGTCGT
>USNH01000264.1 GCA_900556015.1 uncultured Eubacteriales bacterium
TGACACCTCAGCTACGCTTCGCCGCACAACCCAGTGTGAGCACTGGGCCGCCTTTACACAGGGGAGGCTTGATGCCGCGGCGCTGCCGCGGCATACGGGGCGATGTGGGCATCGCCCCCTACGAAAAGGCCGCTGGAAACCGTGCGTAGGGGCGGATGGGACATATATTTACATATTTACACAGAGAAAGTGTGGAAGACATGATCGTTTTGGATTTGGAATGGAGTCAGCCCTATGGCGGCGGGATGGAGGAGATATTGCAGATCGGCGCGGTGCGGCTGGAGAAGATGGGTGCGCCGCTGTCGGGGTGCTTTAACGTTTACATAAAACCGGCCAAGCAGAAGCGGCTGTCGCCTATTGCACGGAAGCTGCCGGACGCCAAGCTGTCCATGACGGAGGGCGTGCCCTTCGCGGAGGGGTATACGGCGTTTTTGGCCTGGTGCGGGGGGGAGACGGTGTTCGCCGGATGGGGCGGGCAGGACAACGGCGTGCTGGAGCAGAACGCGAGGCTGTGGGGCTTGCCGGTGCTGGAGATGCCGGAGTATGTGGACTTGCAGGCATCGTTCAACCGCGCGCTGGGCATCGGCATAGGGCGGCGGCTGGCGCTGGAGCACGCGGCGGCGTACTGCGGGATACCCCAGGTGTTCGAGTATCACAACGCGCTGCACGACGCCATGTACGCGGCGCTGGTCAGCGGCTGGATCAAGCCGGAGGCGGTGGCCGGGCCGCCGAGGGAGCACACGCGGCGGGTGCGGGGCAGGGGGCTGACGGCCCTGACGTACCCGAAGCAGCCGCGGCAGAGGACGGAGTGCTGCAAGGCGCGGGAGGACGTGCTGAACAGCCGGACGGCGCGGCTGGTGGCGTGTCCCATCTGCCAGCGCCGGGGCGCGGTGAGCTGCTGGTACCCCCAGGGGAAGGAGCTGTATTACGGCACGTTCTGCTGCGGGGAGCACGGGCGGTTTCCCGTGCGGATGGCGGTGGTGCAGCGGAAGGATGGCCAGTGGCAGGGCCGGCGGACCGTGCCCCAGGTGACGGAGCAGGAGAAGGCGGCGCTGCGGAGTGCGCGGCGGAACGAGCCGGTGCGATGCCGGAGAAAACGAAAAAAATGAGAAAGCGCCCGTCCGGCGAGAGCCGGACGGGCGGTGTGCTGTGATGGGGGACGGATTCCCACGCCAGTGACGTCGGTCACTGGCTCGGAATGACAGGGCAAGGATAAGGCGCAGGTACGGTAGACGGTTGTAGGGGCGGACGGCCTCACGCCGCCGCGGTATGCGCCTATATAACGGGGCACAGACCCTTGGCTCTCCCTTTGGGAGAGCTGTCACCGCAGGTGACTGAGAGGGCCGGTATGGTCATGGTTTGCCCTCTCCGTCCTCGCTGCGCTCGGCCACCTCTCCCAGAGGGAGAGGCAAGGGACGCTCACACGGCACATCAGAACGTGCGTAGGGGCGGACGACTCTGTCCGCCCGGAACACGATGCAAAAGCGGCGGGGGGGCATCGCCCCCTACGCTTCGTTTTGGCATCGCCCCCTGCGGAATGTCTATCGGGGTGCGTGCGGTGAAACGGACGAGGGAGCGGCGCTGCGCGCCGCTCCCTGCTTTCGCTTTTATGCCCGGCCTCTTTTCATGCGAAGCTGCAGCCTGTCGGCGATCATGGCGATGAACTCCGAGTTGGTGGGCTTGCCCTTGGCGGAGTTTACCGTGTAGCCGAAGTACTTTTGCAGCGTCTCCAGGTCGCCCCTGTCCCAGGCCACCTCGATGGCGTGGCGAATGGCACGCTCCACCCGACTGGGCGTGGTACAGAACCGCTTGGCCACCTCGGGGTACAGCACCTTCGTCACCGCGTTGATCACGTCCATATCCTGCACGGTGATCATGATGGCCTCCCGCAGGTACTGATAGCCCTTGATGTGGGCGGGCACGCCGATCTCGTGGATGATGGCCGTCACCTGTCCCTCCAGCTGGGGCAGGGCGGGCGCGGACGCTTCCTCCGGGCGCATGGCACGGCGGATGTGCTCCATCAGCGAGTCGGTATTCACCGGCTTGGGCAGGAACATATACACGCCCAGCCG
Source organism: uncultured Eubacteriales bacterium (assembly GCA_900556015.1). The sequence continues at coordinate 2,073 of USNH01000264.1, forward strand.
CTCCGCCTCGTGCTGGAACGACTCCGTACAGAACGCGGACAGCATGATGCAGCAGGGCTTTTTCGGCTGCTCCTGCACCGCCCGCAGCACCGCCATGCCGTCCAGCACCGGCAGCATACCGTCCAGCACCAGGACCTGGGGCTTCATCTCCCGCACCATTTGCAGCGTGTGCTGGCCGTCCTCGGCCTCCCCCACGATGCGGAAGTCGCCGCTTTCCTCCATCTTCTCCCGAAGCGCCATGCGGTACTCCGCGCTGGCATCCGCCAGCAGAACTGTGATCT
>USNH01000265.1 GCA_900556015.1 uncultured Eubacteriales bacterium
AGATACCGGCCGATGATGGCCTCCGCCGTGCCGTCCGCCCGCATTTCCGCCAGCGTTTCGTTCAGCGCCTGCTCCAGCCCCCGCTGGTCGTCCCGGTCAAAGGCCACGCCCAGCCCTACCGCCAGCAGCGGCTCGTCCAGAATGCGCACCTCCACGCCGTAGTCCGCCATATACTGCCGGATGGACGTCTCATGCGCGGCGATGGCGTCCGCGTAGCCCCTGCTCAGGAACGGATACATCAGCTCCCGGTTCTGCAGCGAAAGCAGCTGCCGCAGATGGGGCAGGCCGAACTCGTCCGGGCTCAGGAACATCCCCTCCGGCTTGGTGGTGACCTGCACCGCCAGCACCCGGTCCTCCAGCTCCGCCAGCGTCGTGATGTCGCTGTCCGGCGACACCGCCACCACCTGCCGGCTGACCATATACGGCCCGGCCCAGCGGTACTCGTCCTCCCGGCCGTCCATGCTGAAGCAGCACCACACGCAGTCCAGGTAGCCGCTTTCCAGCAGCGCGGTATATTTCTCGGGGTCGTCCACAAAGACGTCAGGATGCGCCGCAGAGGCGCGCACAACGCCATCATAGGACAGACCTTTAATCAGTCTGAGGTGCATAGCGTCCTGCCTCCTGTTAGATAGATGCCAGACCGGTCACAATGGCCGTTGCGTCCAGCTCCTCAACCAGCGTATCGAAGTCGAAGTGCACGACATAGAAGCGCTTGTCCTGATAGATGGCCTCCGGGCCCTCGGTGGTCTTGCGGATGACGACACCGTAGGAGTTGACGACGACCAGATTCTTCGGGTCGGTCAGCATAATAACGTCGTCGGGCAGGGCCGGGACCTCGATGACGGGAACGCTGGCGGGATTCTCGACGCGCTTGTCGGTAATGATGCCGCCTGCGGTGACTGCCTGATTCAGGATGTAACGCTCCCACTCCTGACGGCGGTGGGGGGACATCAGCCAGCGGAGAGAGCCGTTGTTGAACTTGTCGGGAACTGCGCGCAGGCCCTTGTAGAACACATCCAGAACCATTGCGCCGGAGTTGATGCCGGACACATCGACAACGTGGCCGCCCTCCTTGAACTGCTTGACCCAGCCGTCGTTCACCTTGAGGAAGTCGGCGTCATCGACAGTACCCAGCTCGGTGGCCTCGCCTGCGTTGAATGCGCCTGCGGTGTGGGCTGCGGTGTACTGGTAGACCTTCTTGTTGTATGCGACGAGGTCGCCAATAGCGTAGGTCTCAGAGGAGCTAAACTCCTTGACCTTGGCATACCGTTCGTCGCCGTTCAGGCACAGGTCCTCGCGGTCGCAGCCAATCTGACGGGTCATCAGGTTGGTGACGATGGTCTCGTAGTTGGAGCCCTCGATGTTTTCGCGCAGGGTCTCCTCCGTGATTTCCCACGGCAGACGGACAGGGGTGCAAGCGTATTCCAGCTTGCCATGCTTCACGCCGGAGCGGTAGCCGTCGTCGGTGTTCTCGGTCTTTTTGCGCAGCAGACGGCGGCCGACGCCAATCTTGTCGATTTCGCCGGTCTTTGCGGAGCGCAGCTCGTGGCGGACGAGGCCGCTCAGCGGAGTGGCCTCAAAGGTCTGCTGAATGAACTTCTTCGCCTGCTCCGGGTTCAGTGCGCCGCCAGCGGCCAGACCGGCGGTGGTGATGGTCTGGCCCGCTGCGTTCACGATTGCCTTATTGCTTCTCATGGTCATAGTGCTTGTTCCTCCTTACAGGATACCAGCGAGATAGTGCGGCTCGGACTTCTCGACAGGGTCCTCCGGGTCGCCATCATCGTTCAGGTTGGTCGGCAGGCCTGCGGCCTTGCGGACGGGTGCGACAGCCTTGGCAACGGCCTTTGCGACGACGTCTGCAACATTCTCGGTGGTCAGCGGCTCCGGGGTCTTTTCGGGCTCCTCCTGCTGGCCGAGAGCCTTTGCAACGGCTGCCTCGACCATCTTGCTGACGGCCTCGACGGTCAGGCCTGCGGGCTCTGCTGCCGGTTCTGCAGCTTTCTGGACGGGGTCAGACGCGGGCTTCTGCTGGGCTTCCAGTGCCTTGGCGACGGCTGCCGCCACGGTATCTTCGATTTCTTTCTTGGTCACTTCGGTTTCCTCCTGTTCTTCTTCGGGGAATTTATCGAGGAACTCCCCGAGGTTTGTGTAGATGGACTGCAACGTGCTGCGGTTGGCTTTGCTCATGGCCTTGCCAGCCTTGATGACGGCGCAGCTTTCGAGCGATTTCGCAACGGGCTGTCCTTTGGTGAGCAGCTCGGTGACGATGTTGTTGAAGTCGTTCAGGGCGTTTCGGATGGTCTCCTCGTCCGACGCAAACTCCCAATGGTCATTCTCCCA
>USNH01000266.1 GCA_900556015.1 uncultured Eubacteriales bacterium
TGTGAACATCTGCCATGGCGTCCACGGCCCCTGTCCGAAAATGAAGTTGCTGACAAAGGCGGTCAGTGCGCCGGTAAGAAAGCCCGCCTCCGGCCCGAAGGCCACCGCCGTGATGATAATGATGGCGGAGCAGGGCTTGAAGTTGGGCAGCGGGATGATCTCAAACACCGTGCGGCCCACAACGCCAATGGCCGCCATCACCGCGATAGGCACCAGCTCACGGGCCTGGGGCTTCTTCTTATCGAATACCAGTATGAAGGGGATGGCGGAGGCCAGCAGGAACAGCAGGCCCAGCAGAATATCCGAGTTTAATATGATGTAGTCCCAGAAAGTGCGGGAACCCATCGGATTGACCGCGGGGCGGTGGCTGTGGTAATAGCCGAAGGCCACCATCAGGGCGGGCAGCACCAGAAGGATCACCCACGCGGCGGCTCTGGTTCTTTTGCTGACAAAGAGCTTCGACACGACGCGATCACCTCCTCGCAGGTAATGTCCATGGGGAAGTGCTCTGCCGCGATACGGTTGGCGTCGGTGGTATAGAACCGGTTCCCGGCAAAGAAGTCGTGGGGCTCGCCCTCAGACAGCAGCAGGCCATCGAACATCAGGGCGCAGCCCGTGGCGTACCGGGCGGCGAATTCTACATCGTGGGTCACCACCAGAATAGACGCGCCCTCCCGGCACAGTGCCAGCAGCAGCTGCGCCAGCTCCGCCTTGGCATAGGCGTCCAGCCCCTTGGTGGGCTCGTCCAGCAGCAGCACCGTGGCCTCCCGCAGCAGCAGCTTGCCTACGGCAAGACGCTGGATCTCGCCGCCGGACAGGTCGTAGGGATGCCGCGCCAGCAGCGGCATCAGCTCCAGCTTCTCCGCCATCTGCATGGCTTTGGCCTGATCCTGACCGGCGCTGTCCAGCAGCTCCTTCTCCACCGTATCGGCCACAAACAGCGACCGGGCGTTCTGGGGTAGCATACACAGCCGCTGACCCTTCGCCAGCTTCACCTTGCCACGATAGGGCTTCCGGAAGCCGGCCAGTGCCTGTATCAGCGTGGTTTTGCCTGCGCCGTTGCCGCCCAGCAGACACAGCAGCTCACCTTCTCGAAGCGTCACATCTGTGCCGCGAAGAATGTCTTTGCTTTTTTCGGTATAGCGGAACCAAAGCTCCTTGCCCTCTAAAACGGCGGGGTGCTTTGCTTCTTTCTCAGTTTTCGCGGTTTCAGGCGCGGAATCCTCCGCCGTGATGGGCAGCAGCCGCTCCAAGCGGCGGCGGCCATCCCGCACCGTCAGGGGCAGATCGTCCGTTTGCTCCAATTCGCTGAAAATACGGACGGCGGCGGGGAGTCCAAAATAGATACGGCTCTTTTCCGCGCTGCCGGACAGCTGCTGCGCGATCTCAGCCGGCGCGCCGTCTGACAGGATACGCCCCTGATCCATAGTCACCACACGGTCGGCGGCGGGGAATACCTCGTCCAGCCGATGCTCCGTCAAAAGGATGGCCACGCCCAGCTCGCGGTTGATCCGCTGCACGGTGGCAAGCAGATTGCGGGCCGCCAGCGGATCCAGCATGGAGGTGGGCTCGTCCAGTATCAGCAGCTTCGGCCCCACGGCCAGTGCCGAGGCCAGATTCATCAGCTGCTTCTGCCCGCCGGACAGCTCCGTGGTCTTGGCACGGAACCACGGCTCCATGCCGAAGAAAGCGGCCATCTCCGCCACACGGCGGCGGATCACCGGCACGCTCAGCGCCATATTTTCAAGGCCGAAGGCCAGCTCATGCCATACGAAATCGGTGACGATCTGATTATCCGGGTTCTGCTGCACGAAGCCGATCTCCGCCGCGGCGGTCAGCTCCGGCAGTTGGGAAAGGGGCGCGTCCTTATAAAAGGTCTCGCCGGCCTTTGCTCCCACAGGCAGCAGGCCGGGCTTGGCATGGCGCAGCAGTGTGGTCTTGCCGCAGCCGGAGGGGCCGCACAGCACCACATACTCGCCCTTATGTATCTCCAATGAGACGTCGTCCAGTGCCCGCGTGTCAGCCAGCGGGTAGGAGAAGCTCAGGTGTTCAAACCGTAAGAGCGCCATCTGATGGCCTCCTTTGTTTCAAGAATACCGGGCAGGAACATCAGCACGGCGTAAAAGAAAAACATGGTATAGCTGGAGCTGCCCAGCAGCACCGGTGTCATGGCGGGATAGAACTCTATATACCCATGACCGAAGGCGCGGGCGGTAATGCAGATGCCTGCCACTGCCAGAATGAGGCCCAGCGTCCGGGCGTCCCGGCCATCGAAGCGGAACAGGTGGAAGGTGGTGCGCCGCTTGGCTCCATAGCCCCGGGCTTTCATGCT
>USNH01000267.1 GCA_900556015.1 uncultured Eubacteriales bacterium
GACAAGAACACCACAGGCCGCGACCCCAACCGGGAGCACATGACGCTGTCATCGCTGTGGAATCTGTGGATGGACAACTTAAAAAGCTGGCGGCAGTACAGAGAAGAACACGCCGACCTGTTCACGCTGAATATCCAGGCGGGCTTCCGCCGCATCGGCGGATGGCTGGGCCGGGTGCGGCGCAGTGCCCGGACGCTGGCCGAGGAGCGAAAGGATAAGCGGTTTCCCGAATCGGAGCTGGCTGCGGCGCAGCTGTTTCTTTTTTTGTGCAGCAGCGTAGAGCGTCTGGGCGCGAAGCTGCGGGAGCGGTTCTCCCGGCGGCGGAAGGCGCTGGTGCGGGCCGGCGGAAAGCGGCGCAGCTACTTCGAGGAAAAATTGCAGCTGCACCCGGTGGCGTTTTTGCTGGGCGCGGTGTGCATCGCCGCGGCGGCGGTGGTGCTGTCCCTGTATACACTGGGCACGGAGGTGTCCTACGACGGCGTGGAGCTGGGCGTGGTGTCGTCCAGCCGGGCGGCGGCGCAGACGGTGGCCCAGCTGGAGGCCATCACGCAGGAGACGCTGGGCGACGCGGACTACGCCGTGGACGAGACGCTGCTGGAGACCACCACAGGCGTGTACCCCCGGAAGGCCATGGTGTCCAAGGACACGCTACTGGAGGAGCTGGGCGACGAGGTGGGTTTGGTGGAGTACGCCAACGTGCTGTACGTCAGCGGAGAAAAGGTGGTGGCCACCACCCGCTCCGGCGCGCTGGAGGACCTGCTGGAGCAGCTGAAGCTGGGCTATGAGACGGCGGACACGGTGAACGCCTACTTCGTGGAGGAAGTGGACATCCGGCAGGAGTACGTGGAGTCGTCCTACGTGATGAACCTGGGCTACATCGCCGAGATCCTCAACGAGACGAAGGAGGGCGAGGTGACGTACACCGTCACCTCCGGCGACAGCTATTACAGCATCGCGGAGAAATACGACCTGAGCGTGGAAGCGCTGATGAAGCTGAACCCCGGCTATGACCCGAAGATCCTGCGGGTGGGCGATGTGCTGACCATCAGCAACGCCGTGCCCTATCTGACGGTGGTGAACGTGGAGCGGCAGCGGTACGTGCAGGATGTGCCGTACCAGGTGGAGTACACCGACGACAGCTCCATGTACCAGGGCGAGTATAAGGTCACGTCCGCGGGCGTGTACGGCAAGGCGGACATCACCGCCAACGTGACGTATATCAACGGCGAGGAGACGGAGCGCGAGGTGGTGGCCAGCGTGACGCTGTCCCAGCCGGTGACGGAGCAGCAGCTCCGCGGCACGAAGGAGCGGCCCACCTGGTATCCCACCGGGTCGTTCTCCTGGCCCTGCACCGGCATCCTCACCAGCCGGTTCGGCTATCGAAGCCTGCTGGGCAGCACCTACCACAGCGGCATCGACATCGGCAACAGCTACGGCACGTCCATCTATGCCTCCGACGGCGGCACGGTGACGTACTCCGGCTGGATGAGCGGGTACGGCTATCTGATCATCATCGACCACGGCAACGGGTATCAGACGTACTACGGGCATAACAGCAGTTTGGTGGCGTCCCTGGGGCAGAAGGTCCACAAGGGCCAGCTCATCGCCCGCATGGGCTCGACGGGCCGCTCCACCGGCAACCACTGCCACTTCGGCATCAAGCTCAACGGCACGTTCCTCAACCCGCTGAACTATCTGTAAAACCACGCAGCCCCGCCCATTGGGCGGGGCTGCGCTTTTTTTCCGGGGTTGCAAAAATGAAATTCTATGGTACAATAGAGCTACCTATTATCTGAGAACGAGGTGAAAAGGATGAAGAAGCTGCTCGGTCTGCTGAGTGCAGTGTGCGCCATGGCGCTGTGCCTGTGCGCGGCCTACGCCAGCCCCCTGACCGGCGACACCAGCCACATGGGTCTGTGGATCGCCATGGTGGTGGTGGCTGTGATCGCCATGGTGGTGCTGCTCATCGTGGGTAAGAAGAAAAAGAAATAAGCCGATATGACGAAAGCCCTGTGCCGCACGGCACAGGGCTTTTTATGCTATTTCTTGCGGGGGTAAGGCTTTTTCTCATCGGTGCGGCCCAACAGGTAATCCACACTGACCTGATACAGGTCGGCCAGGCGGCACAGCACGTCTATCGGGTAGTTCAGCACACCGATCTCGTACTGCGAGTACGTATTCTGCTTCACGTTCAGGTACTCCGCCACCTGCTGCTGGGTCATGCCCGCGTCCACCCGTAAATTGCGGATATTCTCATACGGCAAAACTTCATAGCGCATCATATCACCCTGGAACAGGATAAAATATCTTCTTTTCAGATATTGCATTT
>USNH01000268.1 GCA_900556015.1 uncultured Eubacteriales bacterium
TGGGTATATGGTGGCCTATCAATGCAAAACACATGACAACTGCGCCTACACCTTCGGGGCATAGAACAAATGCACAGCGTGAAAGCCACCCCGGCGGGGTGGCTTTTTGCATGAAAACAGGCGCGGCGGGGATACTATGTGCAGCTATGTCAGGAGGTAGTATCTATGTCGGATATGTTTTGTTTTCAGTGCCAGCAGACGGCGGGCAACAGCGGGTGCGTCAAGGTGGGCGTGTGCGGCAAGCAGCCGGAGACGGCCCATTTGCAGGACGAGCTGGTGTGCCGGCTCATCCGGCTGGCCCAGGTGTGCCGGGAGAAGCCGGAGCGGGAGGTGACGCGGCTATTGGCGGACGGTCTGTTCACCACGCTGACCAACGTGAACTTCGATGACGAGGCTATCCGGGCCTTCACGGACCGGGTGGACGAGGCGCTGCGGCGGCACGGCGGACGCAGCGGCAGCGAGGACTGCGCGTGGCTGTGGCGGGGCGAGACGGACGTGGTGTCGCTGCGCTCCACGCTGCTGTTCGGCATGAAGGGGATGGCGGCCTACGCCCACCACGCCTTCCGCCTTGGGTATGAGGACAAGGAGGTCAGCGGGTGGTTCTATAAGGGGCTGGCAGCGCTGGCAGAGGAACACAGCGTGGAGGAGTGGCTGGCGCTCATCACGGAGTTCGGACAGGTGAACTACCGCTGCATGGCGCTTCTGGACCAGGCCAACACGGAACGCTTCGGCCAGCCTGAGCCCACGCGGGTGAACACGGACATCCGGCGCGGGCCGTTCATCGTGGTGTCCGGCCACGACCTGGAGGATATGCGGCAGCTGTTGGAACAGACGGAAGGTAAAGGCATAAACATTTACACCCACAGTGAGATGCTGCCGGCCCACGGATACCCGGAGCTGAAGAAATATCCCCACCTGGCGGGCAATTTCGGCACGGCGTGGCAGAACCAGCAGAAGGAATTTGACAACATCCCCGGCGCGGTGGTGATGACCACCAACTGCCTGATGCCGCCCCGGCCCAGCTATGCCGACCGGGTCTACACCACGTCGGTGGTGGGCTATCCCGGCATGACCCACATCGAGGAGGACGCACAGGGCCGCAAGGACTTCTCCCCTGTTATCCGGCGGGCGCTGGAACTGGGCGGGTATGAGACGGATCGCAGCATGAGCGGCATCAACGGCGGTCACATACTGACCACCGGGTTCGCCCGCCACGCGGTGCTGGATCGTGCGCCCCAGCTTATTGAGGCCATCAAAAGCGGCGCGGTGAAGCACATCTTTTTGGTGGGCGGCTGCGACGGCGCGCACCCCGGACGGAACTACTACACGGAGTTCGTGAAGCGCACGCCCATGGATTCGCTGGTGCTGACGCTGGCCTGCGGCAAGTTCCGCTTCAACGACCTGGACTTGGGCGACATCGGCGGAATCCCCCGCATTTTGGACGTGGGCCAGTGCAACGACGCATACAGCGCGGTGGAGATCGCGCTGGCGCTGGCGGAGGCCTTCGGCTGCACCGTCAATGAGCTGCCGCTGACGCTGGTGCTGTCGTGGTACGAGCAGAAGGCGGTGTGCATTCTGCTGAGTCTGCTGGCGCTGGGCGTGAAGGACATCTATATCGGGCCGACGCTGCCGGCGTTTATGTCAGAGACGGTGGTAAAGACGTTGGTGGACGCTTACGGCTTACAGCCCATCACCCATCCGCAGCAGGATCTGGACGCCATTCTGCACCGGGGCTGAGGGCCATATCCCGTAAAAAATGCGCAAAAGCTCCGAAGAACGGTTCGTTCAAACCGTTCTCCGGAGCTTTTATTGGTTTTGCGTCTGCCGCCCGGCCGCTTTACTCGCGGCGGATGGCTTCCAGTGCACTGATTTTCACCGCCCGGTTGGCCGGAACCACACCGGACACCAAGCCAACCAGCGTCGAGAACGCCAGCGCGGCCAGCACCAGCCACAGCGGAATGATGGAAATCTGCCCGCCGGAAGCCCCCAGTGAACCGAAGGCATCCAGCAGCCCCGAGGACATTCCGTCGCCGCCCATCATCAGCGAACTGACGTTGTTCAGGATGAACGAGAGCAGGTAGCTGAAGGCCACACCCACGATGCCGCCCAGCAGGCCGATGGCCCCGGCTTCAAACAGGAACATCGTGCGGATGTTGTTCAGCTCACAGCCCAGCACCTTCATCACGCCGATTTCCTTCGTGCGCTCGTAAATGGCCATGGTCATGGTGTTGGCAATGTTCAGCGCCGCCACCAGCAGGGCCACCGCCGCCGTGCCGCCCAGAATCATCTGGCTCTTTGCCACCTGTGCCTGCATATCCTCACGGATCTG
>USNH01000269.1 GCA_900556015.1 uncultured Eubacteriales bacterium
GACGAAGCGGTGGAGCGGCCCGACATCTATAAGCGGCCCGTCACCGGCCATTACCGCTGGCTGGGCTGACGGGGATGACGAGATGCAGTGTTTTTGCGCTGCATCTCGAATTTTTTCAGACAAACCGCCTATACTATAAAAACTTTACGGCAATTTCTTGCTTTTACAAAAAATTATGGTATACTGTTACTGCTCGGATTGCGCCGTATGAACCGCGCCCTCGCGGGGCAAGCTATACGCAGAGCGCACCAGCACCGATGACTTGAAAAGAGGGAACTGCCTTGAATAAATACATGATCCGCGGCGGACGCCGTCTTTACGGCGAAGTGACCGTCAGCGGCGCGAAGAACGCCGCCGTAGCCATCATCCCCGCCGCACTGCTGGTAGACGGTGTCTGCCGCATCGAGAACATCCCCCAGATCAGCGATGTCACGCTGTTCTTCTCCATCCTGGAGGAGCTGGGGGCGAAGGTGCGTGTGCTGAACCGTCACGCCATCGAGATCGACTGCCACGCCATCCACAGCACCCGCCCGTCCTACGACTTGGCCCGCCGTATCCGCGCCAGCTATTACCTGCTGGGCGCGCTGCTGGGCCGCTTCGGTCAGGCCACCGTGGCCATGCCCGGCGGCTGCAACTTCGGCGTCCGCCCCATCGACCAGCACATCAAGGGCTTCACCACCATGGGCGCGGAGGTGTCCGTGGAGGGCGGCTTCATCCACACCGCCGCCAAGAATGGCCGCCTCACCGGCGCGCCGGTCTATCTGGACGTTGTCTCCGTGGGCGCGACCATGAACATCATGATGGCCGCCGCCCTGGCCGACGGTGTCACCACCATCGAAAACGCCGCCAAAGAGCCCCACATTGTTGATTTGGCCAACTTCCTCAACTCCATGGGCGCGGACATCAAGGGCGCGGGCACGGACTCCATCAAGATCCGGGGCGTGGAGCGCCTTACCGGCGGCAGCTACGGCATCATCCCCGATCAGATCGAAGCCGGCACGTATATGGCCGCCGTGGCGGCCACCGGCGGCGAGCTGCTTTTGAAGAACGTCATCCCCAAGCACATGGACTGCATCAGCGCCAAGCTGATGGAGATGGGCGTCACGGTGGAGGAGGAGGACGACACCCTCCTGATCCGCCGCACCGGCCCGCTGCTGAAGGCCAACGTCAAGACGCTGCCCTATCCCGGCTTCCCCACGGATATGCAGCCTCAGATCACCGCCGTCCTGGCCCTGGCCGAGGGCACGAGCCTGGTGACGGAGGGTGTCTACGGCGCGAACCGCTTCAAATACGTGGACGAGCTCAAGCGCCTGGGCGCGCACATCCAGGTGGACGGCAAGGTGGCCGTGGTGGAGGGCGTGCAGCAGCTGGTGGGCGCACCCATCCAGGCCTGTGACCTCCGCGCCGGCGCGGCGCTGGTCATCGCCGGCCTGGCCGCCCAGGGCGCAGTAGAGGATGGAGCGGGCGTCGTCGGCCCAGTCGGTCTCCACGCAGGAGCCGGCGGAGAGAAGCACGACCACGTTGGGGTTGACCTGGGCCACCGCGTGCGCGAGCTCCACCTGGTTCTCGTTGAGCTTCATGTTGAGGCGGTCGGCGCCCTCGGACTCGGCGATCTCGTCAAGGGCCAGGGCGAGAAGGACGACGTCGGCGTGGCGCGCGAGCTCCAGGGCGGCGTCGCGCTTGCTGGTGTTCTGGCCGCCGTGGCGCTCGAAGCCCGGCTCGTAGCCCACGAGGGTGAGGTCGGTCTCGCCGACCATGTCCAGCAGGGAGTCCACCTTAGTGGAGTTGACGGCCGAGGAGCCGGCGCCCTGGTAGCGCGGGGTCTGGGCAAAGTCGCCGATGAGGGCGACCTTGGTGCCCTCGGCAAGCGGCAGCAGCGGGGCGCCACCGGCGATCGCCTCGTTCTTGAGCAGGACGGCGCCTGCCGCGGCGGCCTCGCGGGCCAGCTCGTGGTGGGCGTCCTGGTCAAAGGTCTTGGGTGCGGCAAGCGTGGCAGGGTGGACGGAGAGCACCAGGTCGATGACCTCGTCCACACGCGCGTCGATGTCCTTCTCGCTGAGGGTGCCGGCGGCCACGGCGTCCAGGAGCTCGCGGACGGAGCCCAGGCCGGGGGCGGGCATCTCGAAGGTGGAGCCGGCCGCCACGCCGGCGGCGTGGTCGTTGGAGCCGCCCCAGTCGGTGACGACGGAGCCGTCAAAGCCCCACTCCTTGCGCAGGATGTCGTCCAGCAGGTGCGCGTTCTCGTTGGCGTAGGTGCCGTTGATGAGGTTGTAGGAGGACATGATGGTCCTGGGCTTTGCCTCTTTG
>USNH01000270.1 GCA_900556015.1 uncultured Eubacteriales bacterium
CCACTGACGAACGCCGCGCTGGTCGTGCCGGCGAGCGAGGTCTACACCCGCATCATCACCCTGCCCGCTATGACCGAGCAGCAGCTTTTTTACAACCTGCCTTACGAGTTCCGCGACTTTCTGACGGAGGAGAAGAGCAAATATTTCTTCGACTACGCCGTGCGCTGCATCGTGAACGACGAGACGGGGCATCCCAAGGAAATGGAGCTCTTCGCCTGCGCCATTCTCAAAACCACGGTGGAGGGCTACCGCGCGATGCTGCACCGCGCGGGCTTCCGCCTGCGCGTGCTCACCGTCACCGAGTGCGCCTACGGCGCGGTACTGGGCGCATACCTCAGGCGCATGGGCGCGGAGAACGACGATAAGGACCGCTGCATCGTCTCCATCGGACACCGCAGCACGCACCTCTACATCTACCACGGCGCGACGTTTGACAGCCGCCGTGAGATCGACGTCGGCGGCAGGCTGATCGACGAGCAGATCGCCGAGCACTGCGGCGTGAACCGCAACACGTTTTATTACTACTACTGCGACATTTACGCGCTGATCCGGGAGATTCTGGAGGATGAGGCGCGGAGGGTGCTGGACGCCGACCCGCCCTGCGAGGGCTGGAGCGAGGTGGTGATGCGGGTCACATCGTTCATCCGCACCAACCGCCGGGCGGTGTATCATCTGTACCACTCCAGCCAGCGGGATCTGCTGGAGGATCACTACTATCAGGTGGCCTACGCCTGCATGGAATCACTGGTGCGCCGCACCGCCGGGGAGCTGCCGGTGGCGGAGGAGGACGTGCAGACCGTCTCCGCGCTGTATACCGCCACGGTGGTGGGGCTGCTGGACCGCTGGCTGCGGTACGGCATGAAGCCGGACGCGGAGAAGTACATCGAGCGGGTAGGCCGCCTGACGGAGGGCACGCTGCGGCAGATACTGGAGCGGAGCTGCGCGGGAGAGGCGGCGCTGTGAGCGGGTTTTGGAGGTGCGCGGCGTATCTGCTGGCGCTGGCGCTGCTGGCGCATCCCCTGGGGCAGCGGCTGCCCAGCCGATTCCGGCCGGAGCGGTTTCCCTTCCGGGCGTGGAAGTGGGAAAAGGGCGGGCGCGTGTACGCAAAGCTGCACATCGACAGCTGGAAAAAGCTCGTGCCGGACATGAGCCGGGTGCTGCCGGACATGGTGCGGAAGGAGCTGCCCGCCGGAGGCGCGGTGACGGCGGAGCAGGCGGAGCGGCTGGTGCAGGAGACGTGCCGGGCCGAGGTGGTGCATGGCGCGTCCTGCTTGCTGGGGCTGGCGTGCTTGTGGCTGTGGCCCGGCTGGGGCGGCGTGGCGGTGGTGCTGGTGTGGGTGCTGCTGGCCAATCTGCCGTTTATCCTGATCCAACGGTACAACAGGCCGCGGCTGGCGCGGCTGGCGGCGTTGCTGCGGAGGAGAGAGCAGCGGAAAGGAAAGCATGAGAGTTCTGATACTGAGCTGTAATACAGGCGGCGGGCATAACGCCGTGGCGGCGGCGCTGGCGGAGAGCTTCCGGCGGCTGGGTGTGTCCTCGGACACGGCGGATGGGCTGGGGTTCATCTCGAAGAAGGCGTCGCGGTTCGTGTCCAAGTGGCACACGCGGTTCTACCGGCGCTATCCCAAGCTGTATAAGGCGGGGTATATGAGCGCGGAGAGCGATGCGGAGAGCAACGACCGGGATAATATGGTGTATCGCTATATGGCGCGGGGAGCGCGGCGGCTGAACCGGGCTATCCAGGACGGCGGGTATGACGCGGTGGTGTGCGTACACGTGATCCCGGCCATGATGATGACGGAGCTGCGCCGCCAGTGCGAGGGCGGGCCGGTGTTCTGCTTCGTGGCCACGGATTATACGTGCAGTCCCACCGTGGGCGGCTGCACGCCGGACATTTGCGTGATCCCTCACGAGGAGCTGGCGGAGGAGTTCGTGTCCTGCGGCATCAAGCGGGAGACGCTGCTGGCGGCGGGCATCCCCGTGCGGGCGGTGTTCCGGGAGCAGGGCGACCGGGCGGCTGCCCGGAGCGAGCTGGCGCTGCCTCAGACGGGGCAGCATATCGTGCTCATGTCCGGCAGCATCGGCTGCGGGCCGATGGCGGACATCGCCTCGGAGCTGGAGCTGCGTATGGAGAAGGGGGACTTCGTGTCCGTGCTGTGCGGCAGCAACCGGCAGATGCTGTACGCCCTGCGGCACAGGGGTTTTTACCGGGTGGAGGCCGTGGGCTTTACCAACCGGGTGCAGCAGTATATGGACAGCGCGGACGTGCTGGTGTCCAAGCCCGGC
>USNH01000271.1 GCA_900556015.1 uncultured Eubacteriales bacterium
GCCGCCGAGAATGCGTATCTCTATAATCTGGATGGCACGAGGCAGGCCATCTCCGTCACCATCAAGAGCTTCGCCACCGGACTGTCCGGCAAGCTCCAGAGCGGCGACATCGTATCGGTCATCGTGGCGGACTACCCGGAGGACGGCGAAACCACCATCCCCGCCGAGCTGCAGTACGTGGAGATCATCTCTGTTACCGCCAGCACCGGCTATGACGCCAATACCGGTGAAGCAAAGGGTGATGAGAAGGAGCTGCCCTCTACCGTGACCTTCCTCGTTCTGCCGGAGCAGGCCAAGGTGCTGGCGGAGCTGGAGCAGGTCGCCAAGCTCCATTTAGCGCTCGTCTACCGCGGCACGGCGGACGGGGCAAAGCAGTTTATCGAGGCGCAGGATGCGCTCATCGAGGCACTGTACGCCGAGCCGGAGGAAGGACCTGCCGAGGAAGGTGAAATCACCCAGCCTGCCGCGTCGGAGAGCGAGGTGACGGAATGAATTTCCGAAAGGCCAGCATCTTTCAGCGCGGCGGCGGGGAGCCGGAGCAGCCGGCGGAATATGACGACGGCGGTATGCTGGCAGTTTGGGGCAGCCCCGGCAGCGGAAAGACAATAACGGCGGTGAAGATCGCAAAAATGCTCTCCGCCAGAAAGAAAAATGTCATCCTTCTGCTCTGTGACATGGCCGCACCCATGCTGCCGTGCATCTGTCCCGCGGACGCTCTGGAGAGCAATGGCTCTCTTGCCGGCGTCCTGGCAGCCGCCCGTATCAGCGAGAACCTCATCCAGCATAACCTTGTCACCTTTAAGCGCAACAGCTGCCTTGCGGTATTGGGGCTGCTCGAACGGCAGAACGAGTACAGCACTCCGCCCTTTACGCAGAAGCAGGTGGTAGAGCTGCTGGACGGCCTGCGTCAGATCGCACCCTATGTCATCGTGGACTGCGGCAGCTACATCGCCAACGATATCCTCTCCGCCGTGGCGCTGATGGAAGCGGACAGTATCCTGCGCCTTGCCAACTGCGACCCCAAAAGCGTCAACTACTTTGCAAGTCAGCTCCCTCTGCTGGACGGGCCCGAATGGGACATGGACAAGCAGTATAAGGTGGCATCCAATGTGAAGCCCTATCAGGCGGCGGACCACATCGGCAAGGTGCTGGGCGACACGGCCTTCGTGCTGCCCTATTCGCAGGAGCTGGAGGAGCAGTATCTGGCGGGCAACCTGCTTGCCGACCTCGCCCTCAAGGACAGCCGCCCCTTCCGCAAGGAGTTAGAGCGTATCATTGCGGAGGTGTTTTAATATGGCTCTTGGCGAAAAGCGAAACGGCTCGGTCTTTGCCACAGCTGCACAGCGGCGGGACGCGGCGGAATATCAGGTCACCTCGGAGCCGGAGGTCGTCCCTGTAGTGGTGGACGACACGCCGCAGCGGACTCTGAACACCGACATTGGCACCCTCGGACGGGTGCACAACCTGTTCTTCACCCCGTCGGCAGAGGGCAGGGACTTCAATTCCGTGCTGCAGGAGGTGCAGGAGTACATCTCCGGCGCCTACGCCGCACTCATCACCGAAGGCGGCGAGGACTCCAAGGAACAGCTCATGCGTTACATCACCAAGTACCTGCAGGACCGGCGCATCGCCGTAGCAGGCATGACGCAGACGGAGCTGGTGGACGCCATCTATTCCGAGATGGCGGAGTTCGGCTTCCTGACCCGCTATATCTACGCCGACGGCATTGAGGAGATCAACATCAACTCGTGGCGGGATATCGAGGTGCAGTATTCGGACGGTCGAAGCGAAAAGCTCACGGAACACTTCGACTCGCCGGAACACGCCCTCGCCGTCATCCGCCGTATGCTCCACGCCTCCGGCATGGTGCTGGACAACGCCAGCCCTCTGGTCACGGGACATCTGACCCGCAACACCCGTATTGCCGCTATGAAGTCCCCCGTGGTGGATGAGGATGTGGGCGTCGCCGCCTCCATCCGAATCGTCAACCGCCACAATCTCAGCCGTGAGGATCTGCTCCGCAGCGGTACGGCCACAGCGGAAATGCTGGACTGGCTTTCCGTATTTTTGCGCTACGGGATCTCCATTTGTGTGGCTGGTGCCACCTCCTCCGGCAAGACCACGGCGGCAGGCTGGCTGCTGACCACGATTCCAGACAGCAAACGCATCTTCACCATTGAGAACGGCTCCCGTGAGCTGGAGCTGGTGCGGGAGGAAAACGGTAAGGTGGTCAACTCGGTGGTCCACACCCTGACCCGCAATAGTGAA
>USNH01000272.1 GCA_900556015.1 uncultured Eubacteriales bacterium
TGCGTCAGGTTTTGTATGAGACGTCACAGCGTGTTTTCACACGCTGTGCGTGCGCACAGCGCACGGGATTCTTGATTAAATTTTTTAATCAAGAATCAGTATTACAGCAGCACCGGGACCGGGCGGTCCATTTCGATGCTGCCGGGGGTCACGCGGCAGCACCAGGCGGCGATCTCCACCCCCGCCCGGGCCGCCTGGCGCAGGGCCTGGCCGAAGGCCGGGTCCGTGTCGTCATTGGGGGCGAAGTCCAGGACGTTTTCCATCTGGATCACGAAAAACGCCGTGGCCTGATAACCCTCCTCCACCGCCCGGATCAGCTCGTGCAGGTGCCGGGTACCCCGCTCCGTGGGGGCGTCGGGGAAGCGGCAGCGGCCGTCCTGCTCCAGGGTCACGCCTTTCACCTCCACCAGGTGATGGCCGTCCAGGCAGAAGTCCAGCCGGGACCGGCCGTACCGCACCTCGGGGCGGACATCGGCCCAGCGCTCCCGGGCCCATTGGGCGAACACCCGGTTGGGGGCCTGGGCGTCCATGTTGATGAGCTTTCCGCCCTTGTCGGCGGCGATCAGGTCCCAGGCGGTGCGGCGGTTGGGGTTGGCGCCCCGCTCCAGATACACCGTGGCCCCGGGTACCAGCAGCTCCCGGCAGCGGCCGGTGTTTTTCACATGGCACTCCACCGTCTGCTCCCCCAGCTGCACCCAGGCGATGAACCGGTTGGGGCGGGCCAGAAACCGGGCGGGGACCACGCAGCCGTAGTCCATTATTCCACGGTGACGCCCCGCTCAGCGAAGCCCCGGACCATCAGGTCAAGGTCCGGCTCGATGTGCAGGGGCTCACCGGCGGACTTGATGGCGTTGGCCACGTCCTTCAGGCCGTTGCCGGTGACAACGGACACCACGGTGGCATCGTGGGGGATGAGACCCTCCTCGCAGGCCTTCTTCAGCGCCGCCGCGCCGGTGACACCGGCAGGCTCACCGAACACGCCGCAGGTGCGGCCCAGCAGCCGCTGGGCGGCCAAAATCTCCTCATCGGAGACGTTGACGGCGATGCCGTTGGACTCGCGGATGGCCATGAGCGCCTTGTCGGCGTTGCGGGGCACGCCCACGGAGATGGAGTCGGCGATGGTGTTCTCCTCCATGGGCTCCCAGGGCTTGTTCTCCTGGATGGCGCGGTTGATGGGATAGCAGCCCAGGGACTGGGCGGAGATCAGGCGGGGCAGCTTGTCGATGAAGCCGATGGCGTACAGATCCTTGAAGCCCTTCCACACGCCGGCGATGGTGCAGCCGTCGCCCACGGAGATGGCCAGATAGTCGGGCATCTCCCAGTTCAGCTGCTCGGCGATCTCCAGCGCTACCGTCTTTTTACCCTCGGACAGATAGGGGTTGATGGCGGCGTTGCGGTTGTACCAGCCGTACTTGTCGATGGCGGCGGCGGACATCTTGAACGTGTCCTCATAGTTGCCCTTGACGGAGATGACGTTCGCGCCGAAGATCATCAGCTGGGCCACCTTGCCCTTGGGGGCGCGCTCGGGGACGAAGATATAGGTCTTGATGCCCGCGGCGGCGGCGTTGCCCGCCAGGGAGCTGGCGGCGTTGCCGGTGGAGGAGCAGGCGATGGTCTTAGCGCCGGCCTCCATGGCCTTGGCCACGGCCATGGCGCTGGCACGATCCTTCAGGGAGGCGGTGGGGTTCTGCCCGTCGTCCTTCACCCACAGCTTCTTGATGCCCAGCAGCTCCGCCAGCTTCGGCTCTTCGTACAGGGGACTCCAGCCCACACGCAGGGGAGTGTCGGGGGTGGTCTCCTCCACGGGCAGCAGCTCACGGTAACGCCACATGGAACGGTTGCCGCGCTTGGCCAGCTTCTCCTTGGTCAGCACGGATTTGATGTAGTCGTAGTCGTAGACGATGTCCAAAATGCCGCCGCATTCGCAGTTGGTCAGATCGGGGACGGCATCATAGGTCTTGCCGCAGCGGACGCACTTGCCGTATTTCACGTTTTTCATGGTGTTTACCTCATTTACAAAATTACAAAATAATTTTAATCTTCGTCATCCTGCAAATTTTCCAACGCCACCCGCACCGCCTCCACCACGAAGGCGGAAAAAGTGCAATCCTGTCCACGGATGGCATCCTCCACCCGTTCGATCAAATCATTGGGAAAACGAATGCTTTTATTGGTGGATGACGGTGTTTTGGGGATTTTGAATTTCATCGCAAGCACCTCGCAATACATTTGTCATACATATGGTATTGCATTTTGCCGCGAA
>USNH01000273.1 GCA_900556015.1 uncultured Eubacteriales bacterium
GCCGACGCAAAAGCTCCTTACCCTCGAAGAAAGCAGCCGTGACAGGCACTCATATGTTGACACGCAAAAAAGAACCGCCATCCGGCGGTTCTTTTTTGCGCTCTGATTTCCTTTACAGCAGTGAGAAATTCACGATCAGGCCCGCGAACACGATGGACACCATGCTCAGCAGCTTGATGAGGATGTTGATGGCCGGGCCGGCGGTATCCTTGAACGGATCGCCCACGGTGTCGCCCACCACGCCGGCCTTGTGGCAGTCGCTGCCCTTGCCGCCGAAGTTGCCCGCCTCGATGTACTTCTTGGCGTTATCCCACGCGCCGCCGGCGTTGGCCATGTAAATAGCCATCAGGAAGCCGGTGACGGTAGCGCCGGCCAGCAGGCCCACAACGCCCTTGAAGCCCAGGATCATACCCACCACGATGGGCGTGACCACCGCGATAACGGTGGGCAGCACCATTTCCTTCAGGCTGGCCTTGGTGCATAGATCCACGCACCGTGCGTAGTCGGGATCTGCCTTGCCCTCCATCAGGCCGGCGATCTCGCGGAACTGGCGGCGCACCTCCAGCACCACGCTCTGGGCCGCACGGCCCACGGAGTTCATGGTCAGCGCGGCGAACACGAAGGGCAGGCACGCGCCGATGAACAAGCCCACCAGCACCACGGGGTTCATCAGGGAGAAGTCCTCAAAGGTCACGTCCGCGCCCACTTCCTTCACCTTCTCGATGTAGGAGGCCATCAGGGCCAGGGCGGTCAGGGCGGCAGAGCCGATAGCAAAGCCCTTGCCGGTGGCGGCGGTGGTGTTGCCCAGGGAGTCCAGCGCATCTGTGCGCTTGCGGACCTCCGGCTCAAGACCGGCCATCTCGGCGATGCCGCCGGCGTTGTCGGCCACAGGGCCGTAAGCGTCAGTGGCCAGGGTGATGCCCAAGGTGGACAGCATACCCACGGCAGCCAGCGCGATGCCGTACAGGCCCATGCCGGTGCTGGCCGCGCCGCCGGACAGGAAGAACGCCAGCAGGATGCACACCGCCACGATGACGATGGGCAGCGCGGTGGACAGCATGCCCAGGCCCAGGCCGCCGATGATGATGGTGGCAGAGCCGGTCTGGCTCTTACCACTCAACTCCTGGGTGGGCTTATAGGTGTCGGAGGTGTAGTACTCGGTGGCCTTGCCGATGAGCACGCCGGCCACCAGGCCGGACAGGATGGCCACATACAGTCCCCAGTGCTCCATGCCCAGCAGGCCGCGCACCAGGAAGAAGGAGATGATGGCGATCAGGATCGCGGACAGGTTCGTGCCCCGGGACAGCGCCTTCAGCAGCGTGCGCTGATCGGCGTTTTCCTCGGTCTTGACGAAGAACGAGCCGATGATGGAGCAGATGATGCCCACCGCCGCCATGACCATGGGGATGGCCATAGCCTTGAACGCCTGGTCGGAGAACGCGGCCACGCCCAGCGCGGAGGCAGAGATGATAGAGCCCACATAGGACTCGTACAGGTCAGCGCCCATGCCGGCCACATCGCCTACGTTATCGCCCACGTTGTCGGCGATAACGGCGGGGTTGCGGGGGTCGTCCTCGGGGATGCCGGCTTCCACCTTGCCCACCAGGTCAGCGCCCACGTCAGCCGCCTTGGTGAAGATGCCGCCGCCCACGCGGGCGAACAGCGCCATGGAGCTGGCACCCATACCAAAAGTAAGCATCGCGCTCGTGATATTTGCAGCATCAAGTTTAAAAACAAAGCGAAGAAGCAAGAACCAGACGGAGATGTCCAGAAGGCCCAGGCCCACCACGGTGAAGCCCATGACGCTGCCGGCGGAGAACGCCACACGCAGACCCTTGTTCAGGCCGTCGCGGCAGGCGTTGGCGGTGCGGCAGTTGGCCTTGGTGGCGATACGCATACCCACGAAACCGCTGAGGCCGGAGAAGAAACCGCCGGTCAGGAACGCGAAGGGCACGAACCAAGTTAGTAACTTACAGGCCGCCATAATGCACAAAACTACGATCATACAGGCAAAAAACACACCTACAACGGTGTATTGCCGCCTCAGATATGCGTTGGCGCCTTGGCGGATGGACTTAGAAATTTTGCTCATGAGGGGGGTGCCCTCGGAGAAGCTGAGAACGCGCTTGCCCATGGTGAAGGCGAAGGCCAGCGCAATGACAGCTCCCACCAGAGTTGCCAGAACCAGGTACTTTTCCATGTGTTTTTCCTCTTTCTTTCCCTATTTCGGGGTCTTTTTGCTCCGGGAAT
>USNH01000274.1 GCA_900556015.1 uncultured Eubacteriales bacterium
TCGGTTCTTCCGTCGTCATCAGTGTGGGCACGCGGTTCGGACGGCTGGCGGAGATGGTGGGCAGCTGGCCGCCGTAGGTGTCGGCGTACTGGGCGGCGGCAACATCCACCACGGCCAGTACCTCGGCGCTGGAAATGGTGACCTCGGCCACCTTGCCGTCCACGTCGCCGGAAATAACGGTCAGGGTGTCATCGTCCGTCTCGCTCACGATGCCCACGGTCTCCACGGGCTGAGCGTCAGTCACGGTAGTGGTCTGCGGCTCGGCAGCGGGGGACACCACGCTGGGGATAAGGGTGTCCGCGCCGGATGCAGAGGTACCGGTGCTGTCCACCGGCTTTGCGGCGGGCTGCTCCGGGTTGGCGGTATCGGGGAGATCGGGGGTGATCACGCTGTCGGCAGCGGGGGCGTCCTCAGCGGCAGGGGCTGCATCCAACGCAGAAGCGCCGGAAGTTTCAAGCGCTGCGCCGTTCTCACCCTCAGCGTCCATGCTGAACTGGTCGTCCAGATCGTCCGCTGCACCATCGGCGCTGCTGTCCACAGCCACGGTGCGGGTGACGTACTTATTATAAATAACGATGTCGCCCACATTGGCGGCGCTGCCGTCCTCGCCGTCCAGCAGCCAGTCCATGTCGCTCATGGAGCTGCGCAGGGCAAGCACGCTGGCCTCCTGCGGGATGGCGCTCTGGGGGATACCGGCGTACTTCAGGCAGTAGGAGAGGAACATCACGTCCCACTCGCCGTAGGGGTTGCCGTAAGACTGGCCGTAGCGGGAGTAGTAGCGCAGGGTCACGCCGTCCGCGGGGTCGATCTCAAAGTTTTTCTCGCTCTGCTCGTAGCCCAGCTGGGTCTTTGCCACGCTGAGCAGGTCCTCGTCCCAGTTGCCGGTCATCACGGCCTCGGCGTTGGCGGCCTGCCACTCCTCGGGGGTCTCAACGTCGGCGGAGGTGTCGCTCAGGCAGGCTACGGTGTGGTGATGCTCCGGCAGGGGGCAGGTAAGCACTTCCTCGTAGCAGGCGTCGGTGTGGTGGTGGTAGATGGGCTCCACGGTGTCCACCGTCGGCTCCAGTGCCACAGGCTCGGCCACGGCCATAGCCGCCAGCTCGGCGCTCTGGGTGGGCTCCACCACCTGCTCCACAAGCTCGCCCTCTTCCAGTCCACAGGTCAGCTCGTACTCGGTGGTATAGCAGTTTTCATCGTGGGTATGCTCAAATTTCTCGCAGATCAGGGTGCCGTCCTCGGGGTCGAAGCAGTCGTCACCGTGGACGTGCTCTTCTTCCATGCAGGTCAGGGTCTGCACCTCGGTGTAGCAGTCCTCGGTGTGCTCGTGGGGCACAAACTCGATCTGCGGCTCCAGTGCCAGCGGCGCGGGCTCAGCCTCAACGGTGGGCTGGCTGGTCGCAGCAGCGGCGGCCACCTCGTCCGCATTTTCAAGCTCGCCTTCCTCGTAACCGCAGATGAGCACCTTGGTGTAGCAATCTGCGGTGTGGGTGTGCTCCTCCTCGCCGCACTGGTACTGCGCGGTCATCGAGATGCCCACGCCATGCAACTGCCAGTTGACGAACAGGGTGGTGATCATGGCAAGTGCCAGCACAAATGCGGTGTAGCGCCGCAGGGTGTGCCGGTTCTCGCGGAACCGCTCCATGTACGTTTTAAGAATGTCGTTCATAACGAAATACCTCCTCCCGGGGTCAATGGATCAACGAGAAGCTGGACAAGGGCCATATCCTCAGGAAAACCCTGCCCACGATCTGGCTTTTTTCAACGCAGCCTATCACGCTGCTGCGGCTGTCGATGGAGGTGGCACGGTGGTCGCCCAGCACGAAGTAGCGGTTTTCCGGCACCTGATAGGGGAACCGGATGTCGCATTCGCCCACGGTCAGCGCGTCCACATAGGGTTCGTCCAGCGCCACGCCGTTTACCGAGACTACGCCGTTCACGTCCATATCGATCACATCACCGGGCTGCCCGATGATGCGCTTGAGCAGCAGCTTGTTCTGCCAGTAAAAGCCACACAAGTCGCCCGTCTTCCAATCGTCCGTTTTTACCAGCAGGATCACGTCCCGATCCTGCAGGGTGGGGTTCATGCTGTCGCCCGACACCTGCAGCACAGGCAGCAGCAGCGTGGCCAGCAGCACCGCAATGGCCGCCACCACGATCAGGGTGCCCACCGTACCGCGCAGCACCCGCCAGAAACGCCGCCGCTCGGTCAGGCGCTTCCGTTCCGCATCCACC
>USNH01000275.1 GCA_900556015.1 uncultured Eubacteriales bacterium
CGCCATGTTGTCACATCCTCCGACTTGATCGTTGCTCCCGCCCGATTACTTGGCTTCCTTATGAACGGTATGCTTCTTGCAGAAGCGGCAATACTTGTTCAGTTCAAGCTTGTCCGGGGTATTCTTCTTGTTCTTCATCGTGTTGTAGTTTCTCTGCTTGCACTCGTTGCATCTCAAAGTGATCTTCACGCGCATTAACGGCACCTCCTTATTAGATTAGGCTTCCCTGCGGGAACGCCTTTTTGCCTCCCTGCCGGGTGTGTTCCCCCTGCGCCCTCGAAGCGAAAAAGCGCGCAAAAAGAAAGCACCCACTCACAGGTAATGCCCAGTATAGCACGGTTTGGGGGAGCAGTCAACGGCTTTTTCGGAAAAAATCGGGGTTTTGCGGGATTTTTGCCCGGTTTCGGTTGCGTGTGCGCCTCTTTTTGTGTATGATAGAGCCACGAAACGGAAAGCGCAGGTGTATTTTCATGAAGATCATGGCCATCGACTACGGCGACGCCCACACCGGCATCGCCATTTCGGACTATACGGAGACGCTGGCGGGACACTCGGAGGTCATCCACAGCCGGAAGCAGGAGGAGGTGCTGGCGGCCATCCGCCGCATCATCGCCGAACACGGCGTGAAGCTGCTGGTGCTGGGCTATCCCCGGAACATGGACGGTACGGAAGGGCCGCGGGCGGAGAAGTGCGCCGCCTTCGGAGCGCTGCTGCGGCAGGAGACGGGGCTGGAGGTCATTCTGTGGGACGAGCGGCGCACCACCATCGACGCCCACAACATCCTGTTCCAGAACGGGCAGAACGCCAAGAAGCGGAAGAAGACCGTGGACGCGGTGGCGGCGGCGCTGATGCTGGAGGGGTATCTGACCCGGCGGAGACTGGAGGCGCAGCGATGAGCCGGGACGTGATCGTCATCGGCGGCGGCGCGTCCGGCATGGCGGCGGCGCTGGCAGCGCTGGAGCGGGGCTGCGCCGTGACGCTGATCGAGCGGCAGGCCCGGCTGGGGCGCAAGCTGCTGACCGCCGGCAACGGGCGGTGCAACCTGACGAATGAGCACGCCGCGCCAGAACGCTATCACGGCGAACAGCCGGAGTTCTGCCGGTACGCGCTGGCGCGGTATCCGGCATCGGAGACGCTGGCGTGGTTCGCGGACATGGGGCTGGAGACGGTGACGGAGGCGGACGGGCGGGTGTATCCCCGCACCAACGCCGCCAACTCCGTGCTGGATGTGCTGCGGGGGGCGCTGGGCCGGTACGAGGGGCTGACGCTGCTGGCGGGCGACCCGGTGTCGGCGGTGAGGCACAAGAACGGCGTGTTCACCTGCACGCTGGAGAGCGGCGGGGCGGTGCGGGCATCGCGGCTGGTGCTGGCCTGCGGCGGCGCGGCGGGCAGCAAGGTGGGCGGCGTGATGGACGGCTACCGGCTGGCCAAGGCGCTGGGCCACCACCGCACGGCGCTGTACCCGGCGCTGGTGCAGATCAGGACAGACCCGGCCTATCCCCGGGCACTGAAGGGCGTAAAGGCGGAGGCGCTGCTGACGCTGCGGCGGGGAGAGACGGTGCTGGCCGCCCGTAAAGGGGAGCTGCTGTTCACCGAGTACGGCGTCAGCGGCCCGGCGGTGTTCGACCTGTCGCGGGCGGCGTCCTGCGGCGGCGAGGGACTGACGCTGGCGCTGGATCTGTGGCCGGAGCGGTCGGAGGCGGAGGTACTGACGTGGCTGCTGCGGCGGCGGGAGACCAGCCCGGCGCTGCCGGGAGAGCAGGTGTTCGTGGGGGCGCTGCACAACCGGCTGGGGCAGATGGCGGTGAAATACGCCGCCGTGGCCCGGCGGGAGACCTGCGGCGCATATACGGACGGCGAGCTGGCAGCGCTGGCGCGGGCGTGCAAGGCGTTCATGCTGCCGGTGACGGGGGTGTGCGGCTTCGACCAGGCCCAGGTGACGGCGGGCGGCCTGCGTACCGATGAGTTCTGCCCGGAGACCATGGAGAGCCGCCTTGTGCCGGGGCTGTACGGCTGCGGCGAGGTGCTGGACGTGGACGGCGACTGCGGCGGCTTTAATTTGCAGTGGGCGTGGGCCTCCGGGCGGCTGGCGGGCGAAAATGCAGCAGATTGTTAAAAAACCCAGCAGCACGGATTACTCCGGCGGCATCTACGGCCTGACAAGACAATGAAATAGGGAAAGCGCCCCTCCGGCTGTGCCGGAGGGGCGCTTCAGGCTGTCGAAAAAGCCT
>USNH01000276.1 GCA_900556015.1 uncultured Eubacteriales bacterium
TTCAGGGCGTTGCCCATCATGGAGGCCGCCGCCAGGGCGCGGCCCAGGGCCGCCGTGGCCACGGGGAGGGTTTTGTGTATCTGACGGGCGCGCTCGGTGAGGTCGCGGCTGCAAATGGCCGCCGCCTGCACCAGGCCGTCGGTGGAAATGGCTCTTACGATACGATCTGCCATAGTTATACTACCTCTTTTGCTGATTTTGCTTTGCGGTTCTGTGCTGTTTTTCTTCTCTGTCATTCCGAGCCAGTGCTTGCACTGGCGTGGGAATCCGTCTGCTCCGCTATTTTCTCACGCAGCTGAAATAGATCCGCTGCTCATCGTCACGGGGACGGCGCAGGCGCATATCGCCGTAGACACGGATGTCGCCGAAGCCGGCCTCGGTGAGCCAGTCGGTGAGTTGGGCCACGGTATAGGCACGCTGGCGGTGCAGCTCCGTCTGCCTGTCCCACGCACCGTCCTCACGGCGGAAGAACAGATCCATGTAATAGCTGCAAAGGCCGCGGCTGTACTCGGTGCGCCACAGGCAGAGGGTGTCCTCCGTCTCGTCCAGGAACACCTGACCGTCCAGCGAGGACAGCTTGGCCACGGTGTTCACGTCGAACACCAGCATCCCGCCGGGGGCGACGAACAGGTGCAGGCGCTGGAGGGTGCGCTGCACGTCCTTGGGGTCGGTGAGGTAATTCAGGCTGTCCAGGCAGCAGACGGCGGCGTCCACCGTGCCGTACAGGTCCAGCCGTGGCATAGACTGGTGCAGAAAGACAGGCGGCACGCCCGCCACCTGTCCGCTTTTGCTCATGGCCGCCGCCAGCATCTCCTCCGAGCCGTCCACGCCGATGACCTCGTAGCCCCGCTGGGTCAGAAGCCAGGTCATCGTGCCCGTGCCGCAGGCCAGGTCCAGCACCAGCTTGACGGGAATGGAGCTGCGGCGGAGGAGCTTTTCCAGAAAGTCCCCCCGCTTTTCGTAGTCCACATCGGTGGTCAGGGCATCATACGACCCGGCCAGCGCTTCGTAGCAGCTCATGCCTCGTCGTCCTCTTCCGCCTTTTCTTCCTGCTCCTTCATCTTCTCCAGCACGCTCTCGTAGCCGCCGTTGCCATAGATGAGGCTTCGGTTCACGCGGCTGATGGTGGCGCTGGACGCGCCGGTGCGCTCCAGGATGTCGTTGTAGATGAGGCCGTCGTTCAGCAGGGTGGCCACCTCGTAGCGCTGCTCCATGCTGCGGAGCTCGGACACGGTACACAGGTCCTGGAAGAAGTTATAGCACTCCTCCTCCGTCTCCAGCATCAGGATGGCCCTATACAGCCGGTCGCTCTTCTCTTTCTTCCCGATCTTGGATTTTGCCGCTCGTAATGCCATGATCGCTTTCTCCTTCTTTCCGCCCGCTTTGCGGGCTGCTACTACTATACTACCATTTTAGTCCGCGAAAGTAAACCACCTTGTGAAATTATTTTTTTCGTCCGCCGCTGTTCGTCTCTCCCTCCGTCAACGCTTCGCGTTGCCATCTCCCTCACAGAGGGAGGCAGGGGACAGAGAACGGATTCCCACGCCAGTGTGAGCACTGGCTCGGAATGACAGAAAATAGTGCATACGCCTCCGATAGATGGTGCGTAGGGGCGGACGGCTCTGTCCGCCCCTTGCGGAAACAGCGGCGGACGCGATGCGCCCGCCGCTGTTCGATGTTTTTATTCAGTCCTTGGCGGCGTGGAGCTTCTTTTGCAGCCAGTCCTTGCCGTCCACGTAGCGGGAGACGATGAAGGACACCACGTAGTCGCCGGCGGCGTTGACCATGGTGGCCGGGGGATCGACCAGGTTGCCGATGGCCAGGGCGATGGGGTAGGCGATGGCCAGCTGGTCGGGGAAGAAGATGGTGCAGACCACCAGCTCGCCCGTGCCGCCGCCGCCGGGGATGCCGCTCATGGCCACGGAGGAGAACACCGCCACGATGATGGCCAGGATGGCCTTATCCGTGGAGAAGTCCATGCCGAACACGCCGAACAGGAACGCGACCTTGATGATGGCGGACATGGCCGAGCCGTCCATGTGCATGGTCGCGCCCAGGGGGAGGACGATGTCGCTGACATCCTTGCTGATGCCCGTCTCCTCCGCCACCTCCATGTTGGTGGGGATGGTGGCCACAGAGGAGCACGTGCCGAAGGACACCGCCGCCGGGCGGAACAGCTTGGAGAACATGACCTTCGCGCCGCCCGCGCCGCCGCCGAAC
>USNH01000277.1 GCA_900556015.1 uncultured Eubacteriales bacterium
AACGCCGCCAGCAAGTGGAGGATCGAGGCGAGCTGCGACTTTACGTACGAGTTCCTGGCCAGCGCGGAGCTGACCGGCGTGAAGCTGGATTTGGACGCGCAGAACAACAAGGCCACCGCCGACATCACCAATCCGCAAACGGGCAAAACCTACGCCGTGCGGTTCTATTTGGATACGGAGCAAGACCGTACCGGGACGAATTACTATTTGGGTATGGTCGAGAGCAGCCCGTATGAGTGGACTATCCCCACCAGCGACGCACTCGCCCCCACGGGTGACTACTACGTGACCGCCGTGCTGGTGGAGGGCGTAAAGGCCGACCTGAACGGCGACGGGACTATCGAAGAGAACGAGTTCTCCTGGGTCACGGTGGACACCGCGACATCTCAGACGGCTATCCCCTACACCAACAACAGCACGCCCAACGCCCCCAGCAACGTCACCCTGGCTGCCACCGGCAACGAGACGCTGACGGCCAGCTGGAACGCTGTGGACGGCGCGGACGGCTACCGCGTGGCGCTGTACTACACGGACGACAACGGCGATGTGCAGCAGGCGGGCGCGGCCTACGTGCTGGAGAACGAGGACTTTGACAGCAGCAAGCAGCCCCACGCCACCAAGGATGCCAGCGGCAAGCTCTCCCTGCGTATGGCGCCCACCGTGGGCGGCAACAGCGTGACTGTTGGATACCCCAACAGGACGGCAACGGCAGAGGGTGAGGTGAACAAGGAAGATGTCAGCTTCAGCTTTACCGGGGAGGAAAATGACATCACCCCGACCGAAAAGGACTACTTCGTGAAGGTGGAAGCCTTCAAGACAGAGGAGGCGACGGGCGTTACCGGCGACCTGCGCTATTACAGCAATCCCGCCACGTCCGGCCAGGTGAACCTGCCCCGCTACACTCCTGAGGAGATCGGCGTGAAGCGCGAGGGCAGTGAGACGACCATCATGCTGAACGAAAAGAACGGCTACGCCACCCTGCTGTGGAACGCGCTGCCCGAGGGCACGCTGTTCACCGTTAGCGGCAGCGTGACCGACGTCATCGTCACACCTGAGCAGGGAAGCGGCAGGTTCACCGCGACAAAGACAAATGACGCCCCACCCACATGGACGGTGACGGGCGACGAGGCGGCGAAGCAGCTCATCGCCAACAGCGGACGAGTGAAGCTGACGGTGAAGCACGACGGCCTTGACTCCACCGACTACTACCTGCGGCTGGCGCTGGACGATGTGCCCCCGCTGCTGACGCTGGACGCGGACAACGTATGCGCCGACATGACCACCGGCGCGTACACCGTGGCGGGCCGCACCGAGCCGGGGCTGACCGTGACCATGGGCATCCCCAATGCCGCCAACAGTCCCACCGCCACGGCGGATGAAGCGGGACGCTTCTCCTTCACAGGGAATTTGGAGGGTAATGCCACCGAGGGCTTCACCGCCATTTTGGCCAACGTGCGCGCCAAGGACGAGGCCGGAAACGAGGCCATCGCACCGGCGCTGATCTCCGCACGGCCCGACCTGACACCGCCGGAGGAGGATGATCCCACCGATCCGGCTGATCCCAGCAACCCCGGCGGCGGCAGCTCCGGCGGCGGCAGCTCCGGCGGCGGATCTTATGGCGGCGGCACGCGGCCCAGCATCGCGGCGGAAAAGACCAGCCGCGACGCACGCAGCGCCACGGATTACACCGACGGCATCTACGGCCTGACCTTCCGCTCCTCTGCCAGCTTCGCCAGCTTCCGGGGCGTGCAGGTGGACGGCAAGACCATCGCCCCCAGCAACTATATCGCCGAGGAGGGCTCGATCGTGGTCTACCTGAAGGCGGTGTACCTGCAGACGCTGAAGCCGGGCAAGCACACCGTGACCATTCTTTCCAGCGAGGGTGACGCCACCATGAGCTTCACCATCGGCGGCGTGACCACCGGCGACGCGGGCATTATGCTCTACGCCATGTCGGCGGCGCTGAGTCTGGCCGGTACTGCCGTGGTGAGAGGCCGGAAGCGGCGCGGCTGAGGCCGAGAGAAAAAAATATCTGAAACAGGCTTGGCAAGTGAACGACCGTTTACTATACTATGGTAAACGGTCGTTCACCGTTTTTGGAGGTATTCTATGGCTGACACCAGGGAGAACATTCTCAACACCGCGCTGCGGCTGTTCGCACGGGACGGCTACGAGGCCGTGTCCGTGAACGGCGGTACTGCCGCAGAAACG
>USNH01000278.1 GCA_900556015.1 uncultured Eubacteriales bacterium
TGGGCTCGTCCTCCACTTTCATCCGGAGGCGGCGGATGTTCACATCCACGATCTTGAGCTCACCGAAATAATCGTGTCCCCAAACGGTATCCAGGATCTCCTCGCGGGAGAGCGCCTTGCCGGGGTTCTCCATGAACATTTTGACGATGGCGTACTCCACCTGGGTGAGCTTGACGCGCTGGCCGTTCTTCTCCAGGGTGCGGTTGCGGGTATTGAGGAGGAAGGGCGGCTGGCTGAGCTCCCCGGCCTCCGCCGTACCGCCGCCGCTGCGGCGCATGAGCGCGTCCACGCGGGCGGTAAGCTCGGCGGGGGAAAAGGGCTTGGTGACGTAGTCGTCCGCGCCGGTCATCAGGCCGGTGACTTTATCCATCTCCTGAGAGCGGGCGGTAAGCATGATGATACCGATGGTGGGGTTGGTGGCGCGGATACGGCGGCAGACCTCAAAGCCGTCGATACCGGGGAGCATGATGTCCAGCAGCGCCACGCGGACGTCGCTGTGCTGGGCCAGCAGCTCCAGGGCCTGCTCGCCGGTCTCGGCCTCCACCACCTGATACCCGGCGCGGCGAAGATTGATGACGATAAAGCTGCGGATGCTGGATTCATCCTCCAGTACCAGTACCTTTTTCATGGGCGATCCTCCTTGTCAGTTGCTCCAGCTGCCGGCGATCAGGCTGAAGCCATTACGCAGCAGCTCCTCGTTCATGCCGTAGTAGGACGCAGCGTCGTACAGCTCGGCGGCGTAGACGGTGGCCGTCTGACGGCGCAGCACAAAGCGCGTGCCCATGCGCCCACGGTTCTCCCGGTTCTCGCCGGTGATGGTATAGACAGACAGCACCGCGTCGCCGTTGATACGCAGGGTGAACTGGTTCTCGTTCTGAATACTGGTGGTGGCCGTCTCCACGTTCCACTCCCACCAGCTGGCGGGAATGGTGAGATACCAGCCGCAGGACACGGCGTGGTACGTCTCGCTGGCGGTCTCCAGCTCACCGTCTCCCACGCAGCGCAGCCAGCTCACCAGCCCGTCCGTCTGCTCGGCGCTCCAGGTCTCCGCCGGGCAAGGTATCTCGATGCAGCCGTCGCCGTCGATGTCCTGGGGCGACAGCTGGCGATAGGGAAACGCGGCGGCGGACACGCCGCTGCTGCCGGACAGGGCCACGTTTACAAGGCCCACCTCCGCTCGGAAGATCAAAATGTCGGTAACGGCCACGCCCCGCTCATCCACGCCGGTGATGAACATGGCCGGCGTGTCGGCGTCCATCCTGCCGGACACCAGACTGCCGCGGCTGAGGGCGGCCATGGTGCTGGACAGGGTGCAGCGGTAGGCGATGCCCATTTGCTCCTCCTGCCAGCCGTAAAACTCGGCCACCGGCTGGCCCTCCTCGCTGGTACGCAGCACCAGCAGGCTGGGCATCCCGTCGCCGTTGAGATCCTGCATGATAAAGCGGGTGTAGCCGCTGGACATCAGCGTCACCGGCTCACGCTCCAGGGAATAGACCGCCACGGTCTGCACATCGTTGCTGATGCGCCAGCCCACGATCAGCTCCCGCCGTCCGTCGTCGTTGAGATCCTGATAGTATACGCTGTCCACCGCCGTACCGCTGCTCTCGATGGTGCAGTAGGGCTCGTAGTTCTCCTCCCCCATGTGAAAGACGAATATTTTCAGCGGCTTTTCGTCGCTGCTGCGGCGCATGAAGGCCAGCGCCTCCTGCCTGCCGTCGTTGTCCAGGTCGGCCATCTGGACCGACTGGATGTTCCGCCCGCCGGTGGGCGAGGCGTATTCATAGCCCTGGTTCAGCAGCCCGTCCAGCTGCTGGGCCAGGTCGGTGTAGCCCTCCGCCATGCGGGGCAGGGCGAACAGCTCCTCCACCGATGCGTCATAGCCGCAGCCGCTGAGACACAGCGCCGCCAGCAGCAGCAACATCACTCCCATGCGCTTCCTCCACCTCACGGCGCTCACTCCCTTCCCCGCGCTCCGGCGCGTTCGATACTCATACAACGGTATCATACCACATCCGCCCCGGTTTTGGTAGCCCTCATTTTGCTTTCCTGGCAAGAAAATCCCCCTCCGCATAAGAGGGGGAGCACCGCCGATGAATATGTCCGTAGGGGCGGACGACCCTGTCCGCCCAAAGCACCGCACTCCTTGAAACCGTCCGTAGGGGGCGATGCCCACATCGCCCCGTATGCCGCGGCAGCGCCGCGGCATCAA
>USNH01000279.1 GCA_900556015.1 uncultured Eubacteriales bacterium
ATGGATATTCTGCGTCTGAGCGCCACATTCGGGCGGCTGGAGCAGCGGGAGCTGACCCTGTCGCCGGGGCTGAACGTGCTGTACGCGCCCAACGAGTCGGGGAAGTCCACCTGGGGCGCGTTTATCCGCACCATGCTGTACGGTCTGTCCACCCGGGAGCGCGGGCCGCTGGCGGACAAGAACCGCTTCGCGCCGTGGAGCGGCGCGGCCATGCAGGGACGGATGGACGTGTCGGCGGCGGAGGGCGATTACACGCTGCTGCGGCAGACGAAGCGGGCAGCGTCGCCCATGGGGGAGTTTTCCTGCACCTACACAGGGACTGCCACGCCGGTGGCCGGAGTCACGGCGCAGAACGCCGGAGAGGTGCTGCTGGGCGTGCCACGGGAGGTATTTGAGCGCAGCGCCTTCATCGGGCAGAACGCGCTGGCGGTGGAGCAGGACGCGGAGCTGGAGCGGCGCATCGCGGCGCTGATCACCACCGGGGAGGAGGATACGTCCTACTCCCAGTCCTACGAGCGGCTGAAGAAGCAGCTGAACCGCCGCAAGCACAACAAAACCGGGCTGATCCCGGCGCTGGAGCGGGAGATAGACGACCTGCACCTGACGCTGCGGGAGCTGAACGCGCTGGAGGCGCAGGCGCGGCAGTCCCAGGCCGCGCTGGACGGGCTGGAGCGGCGGGACGCCGAGCTGCGGCAGCAGGCGGCGCAGTGGCAGGCACTGGAGCGGCAGGCACTGGCGGAGGACTATGGCCGGGCGGCGCAGACGGCGCAGGAGGCCGCCCGCCGGGCATCGCTGCTGGAGGATACCTGCGCCGGACTGCCGGACGGGCAGACGCTGACGCTGCTGGAGGGCCAGGCCGCCGCGGTGCAGGCTGACCTGGACACGCTGGCAGAGCAGCGGCGGGCGGCGCAGAAGGCGGAGCGATCGGCGGCGGAGGCCAAGGAGGCGCTGGCCGCCCATCCGCTGTACCCCGCCGACGAGGCGGCGCTGCGGCAGCGGGCCGACGCCATCGTGCCGCAGAAAGCGCCCTCCCCCCTTCTGACCGTGTTCACCGCTGGGCTTATCATCATCTCCGGGGTGCTGGCGTTCCTGTTCCGGGCGGACGCGCTGCCCTTTTGGATCTTCACCGCCACGGCGGTGCTGGGTATCGTGACCACCGCGTTTGCCGTCAAATTCCGCCGGCAGGCCATTGTGGAGCGGCAGAAATTTGCCGAGAAGCAGCGTGCCGCGTTGGAATCGCAGATGGCTGAATACCTGCCCCTGCGGGCGCAGGAGGCCCGCTTACAGGTGGAGGCCCGGCGGCTGGCCGATATTGCCGACGGCGCGGAGGAGAGCTGCCGCCGCCGCTTGGCCGCGCTGACGGCGCAGGTGCGGCGCTTTGAGCCGGGCGTACAAGACCTGGGCGGGGCGCAGGTGGCGCTGGCCGCTGCACGCCGCCGCCAGGCGGAGCTGGCCACTGCGCGGCAGCAGGCTCGGGAGGCGGCGCTGTACCGGGACGCGCTGCAAAAGCCGGAGCAGTCCGCCGCCGGAGCATCGCTGACCGTTCCCACCCTGTCTAAGGAGGATACCGCCGCCGCGCTGAGCGACACGCTGGCGCAGCTGGCGGCAGAGCGCAGCCGGTTCGACACGCTGACGGGGCGCATCCGCTCACTGGACCGCAGCAGCGACTTGCAGGACCAGCTGGCGCAGAAGCAGGAGCAGCTATCAGCGCTGCGAGAGGAGTATGACGCCATCGCGCTGGCCATGGAGGCGCTGGAGCAGGCCAACACCACGCTGCAAAACCGCTTTTCCCCGGCGCTTGGCGCACGGGCGGCGGAGATCTTCTCCGCCATCACGGCGGGGCGGTACGACAGGGTGCTGTTGAGCCGGGATTTCTCCCTGTCGGCAGAACCGGCGGGCGACCCGGTGGGACGCAGCATCCGGCTGTTGAGTCAGGGCGCGGCGGATCAGCTGTACCTGGCGGTACGGCTGGCTATCTGCGACATGGTACTGCCGGAGGAAAAGCGCGTGCCGCTGATACTGGATGACGCGCTGGTGTCCTTCGACGACGACCGCCTCCACGCGGCGCTGGACTATCTGCTGGCGGAGAGCGAAAAGCGGCAGATATTGCTGTTCAGCTGCCAAAAACGGGAGATGGACTATCTGTCAGGCCGAAAAAATGTCACCGTTGGCTGTCTGTAAGGTTGCAAAATGGGCAGGATGGTG
>USNH01000280.1 GCA_900556015.1 uncultured Eubacteriales bacterium
TAAAGAAAATTAAAGAAAAAACGAAAAAATACAAGATAAACAATGATTATTGAACAAAACACCCCGCGGTCGGCAAAAAGAAAGGTGAGAAAAGAAAACACCCCGCGGTCGGCAAAAAGGGAAAAATCACGGCCCTCCGGCATCGCCGGAGGGCCGCTTCATTCGGTGAAACCACCGATTCTTACCTTCATTCAAGTTCTTTCCACTTTCATGCAAGGTCTTTCCACGTATTTTCAAGGTTTTTTCAAGAAAAATCCAAGAAAATTAAACTCGCATATCGTGCAGAAATCACCAGTTCAGCGAATTTTCGCGTTTACTGCTTCAGCGCCAGCGTCTTTTCGTATGCCGCGATCACCGCGTTCATCGCCGCGGCCCGGAGGCCGCCCTCCTCCAGCGCCCGCACCCCCGCGATGGTCGTGCCGCCGGGGGAGCAGACGGCGTCCTTCATCGCGCCGAAGGGCTGTCCGCTCTCCAGCGCCAGCGCTGCCGCGCCCCGCAGCATCTGCGCCGCGTAGACATTGGCCTTATCCCGCGGCAGCCCGCAGCTCACCGCGCCGTCGGCCAGCGCCTCCATGAACAAGCAGGCGAACGCGCCGCCGCAGCCCGCCACGGCGCTGCCCGCGTCGATAAGATTTTCCGCCAGCCGCTCCATCCGCCCGGATGATGCCATGCCGTCCAAAAAGCCTTGCAGCTGCGTCTCCGTCACCGCCTCGCTGCAATCGTACAGTGTCAGCCCCGCGCCCACGGCGCAGGCGGTGTTGGGCATGATGCGGATAATGGGGCAAGTCTCGAAAGTGTTGTCCCGCAAGGCTTTCAGCGTTACGCCCGCCGCCATGGACACCACCACGGCAGGCGTTTCCCGGCCCTCCAGCACGGGCCGCAGCGAAGCCAGCAGCGCCGGGATCTGCCCCGGCTTCACGCCCAAAAATACATAGTCACACCGGGCGGCGATGTCCTCCGCCGAGACCGTTTTCGCCCCCAGCTCCCGGGCCAAATTTGCCGCCTTTTCCATGGTGCGGTTGTAGAGTAACACGTCCGCCGGGGCGACCGCCTTCGCCGCTGCACGGGCCAGCGCGCCGCCCATATTCCCTGTTCCGATAAATCCGAATGTCATGTTGAGCACCTCACCGTCTCACTGATTTTTCAGGTACACCAGCGCCGCGCAGGCGGCGGACTGCTCCGCCTCCTTCTTGCTGCGGCCCGTGCCCTCGCCCACCGCCGTGCCGTTGAGCGTGACGCGGAACGTGAACTCCTTGGCGTGATCCGGGCCGGACGAGCCCGCCAGCTCATACCGCAACACCTGGTCATTCCGGCGCTGCACCAGCTCCTGCAGCTCCGTCTTATAATCCCGGCGGCGCTCCTCCACCAGCTCCTCCCGCTCCTTGTCCAGCAGCACCCGGTGGATCAGCTCCCGTGCGGCGTCCATGCCGCCGTCCAGATACACGGCGGCAAACACGGACTCCGTGGCATCGGCCAAAATGGAGGGCCGCTGCCGCCCGCCGCCCTGCTCCTCGCCCTTGCCCAGACAGAGGTGATCGCCCAGGCCCAGCGCCTGGGCCACCTCGTGCAGACTTTCCTCGCAGACCAACGCCGCCCGCAGCCGGGTCAGGTCGCCCTCCGGCAGGTCGGGGTGCGTTTTATACAGGTGCTCGGCGGTGACGAAGCCCAGCACGGCGTCGCCCAAGAACTCCAGCCGCTCGTTGCTGGAGATGTGCGCGCCGCGGTGCTCGTTGGCGTAGGAGCTGTGGTAAAGGGCCGCCCGCAGCAGCGAGGGGTCGCGGAACGTATAGCCCAGCTTCTTTTCCAGTGTTTCCATGACAAATGCAACAAGCATGTTAAAAAGATAATAAAACACACCTGCTGCCATCAACGGTACGATCGTTGTCTGTGCTGCTGCCACCTGTTTTGCCAGTGTGAACATTTCCGTCACGGCAAGTACGAATGCAAGGGAGGTATCCTTGACCAGCGTAATGACCTCGTTTGTCACAGCGGGCAGGATCCGCTTGATGACCTGCGGCAGAATGATCTTAAAGAAAGTCTGTCCCTTGCTGTAGCCGAGGATCTTGGCAGCCTCATACTGTCCTACCGGGATGGACTGGATACCGGAACGGTAGATCTCCGCAAAATAAGCTGCATAATTTAATACAAATCCGATGATGACCGCGATCTTAGATCCCAAAGAAATGGTCGAGGTAAGGCATG
>USNH01000281.1 GCA_900556015.1 uncultured Eubacteriales bacterium
GTCACCGAGGCAAAGGCTATCGTCACCGATACCGATGCACGCTATGCCGCATTCGCAAAGGCTGAGGCTTCCATGCTGAACAACGCACTGTGCATCCCCTGCCTGTACGAGGTGCTCTGGTGCCTGACCCACGTCAACGAGTACACCAAGATCAACGCCATGTACGGGGGGCAAGACCCTGACAGGGGAGGAAGCAGCTCCGGCGGAAGTCCTTCAAAAGGCGGTTCGTCCAGCTCGTCCGGCGGCAAGGGCTATGACAGCAATGTGGACTACTCTTTGGCAATCAAAAATGCCGAAAAGAGCGGCGCCAGTCAGGCCACCATCGACAAATTGAAAGAAGAGCGCCAGAACAAGATCAATGACAAATACAGTGGAAAAGACCCGTACAAAAAATATGACTCCGGCGGCATCCTGCGGGGGCTGGGCGGCATCAAGGCCACCAATCAGGACGAAATCGTGATTCCCCCGCTGC
Organism: uncultured Eubacteriales bacterium; assembly: GCA_900556015.1. The sequence continues at coordinate 473 of USNH01000281.1, forward strand.
TGGCGGAGAAGATGCTGGAACCCAGCGCGGACAGCACTTTCCAAAAGAGAATGAGCGAGCTTGGGTGGCTGTACGGCGCGGTGGAGCGCGACGGCACCATGCCGGGAAAAACGGTGATGAGCCGGACCAGCTATGACCACTACGGAGACAGCTACAACGTAAACGGCGTTCAGATCGGGGCGGAGGCGGCCAACCGTTTGACCGTTGCGCAGGTCATGCAGGCATTGAACCACGGGGCCGGGAACTTGGGCCTCTACAAAAATTAAGGGAGGCGGGCGCATGGCATTATTCCAACCAACGAATATTTATCCCTCGTCCCTTGGGGAACTGGGAAACGGCACGGTTGACATTACAAAGCCGCTGGCGGTGAGCTGGCAGGTGAACGGCAACTCCGCTATGACCGCATTTTCCCTGACGATCTGCAAAAACGATGCGGCGTCCACACAGGTGTACACCACGGGGAAGCTGACGGAGGGATGCCCCTTCTATGGGATCGACTACGCGGGAAACACCGTGCTGTTTACCCACACTATTCCGGCTGACGCATTGAGCGGGGCGAATATGGAGAACGGGCAGCAGTACAAGCTGATCATCAAGCAGTGGTGGGGGGAGACCGACGCAGAGAGCGTGACCCAGCGGAGCGCATCGGTCTTTCTGACGAGGGCGGACCCGGTACTGACCGTGGCCGCCATCCCCTCGCCGCTGGCGGTGCGGAAGTACGCCTTTACGGCAACCTATACGCAGGCGCAGGGGGACACGCTGAACTGGGTGCGGTGGATGCTCCGGGCAAAAAGCAGCGATACGGCGCTCTATGACAGCGGGCGCATTTACGGCACGGCGGAGCTGCGGATGGAGTATGACGGCCTGTTTTCCGACACGGATTACGCCGTCCGCTGCCAGGTGCAGACGGAAAACGGCGTACAGGCGGACACCGGCTGGGTGGATTTCCGGGTGTCCTACGCTACCGCCACCCCCACCGGCGCGGTGGTGGCCTGTCCCAACTGCAAAAAGTCCGGTATCCGGGTGACATGGCCGGGGCTGTACGATGTGCAGGGCACGGCGGTAGGAGAAAACCGCGTCCAAAACGGAAAGCTGGTATTGGGAGCAGACGGAACCGTGATCTGGGACAAGGTGACGGGGCAGCCGATGAACTATGCTCAGCCGTGGAGCTTGGTGTGGAGCGGGACGGTGGACGTGACCCGCGACAACCCCATCCTGACGGTGGGGTTGAATGGCGGCGCGGCCATCGTGACGCTGGGGAAGTCCGGCGTTTCTATGACGGTGGATGGCGGGGAGGTCTGGAAGGACGCCCTGCGCGGCGTAACGGCGGAGGACGAATGGACGCTGGTGATCACCGACGGACAAATCTATCTCCGGCAGGTGACGTGGATCAACGCATTGTATCCCGCCGTGACACTGTACCCCGGACCGGAGCTGTATCCCTTCAAGGGTACTCAGTCCGGCAACCTTTTCAGCAGCGAGGTAAAGCTGACGGGGCGATCCATTACCTCTTTGACGCTGGGCGGCGTCCAAACCTGCGACTATCTGTGGGTGACGGGTGAGGTTCTGGAAGCCAGTGTGTTGGACCAGATTCTGAACCAGGACGGCTGGACGCCGGGGGCGTTTTCCGGGAACACACTGTTCCAGACGGATTTCGCCGGAGGCGGCCTGCAGACGGGAAATCTTGCCTTCAGCGGAACGCTGACGGGTTTTGCCATT
>USNH01000282.1 GCA_900556015.1 uncultured Eubacteriales bacterium
AGGGAGATGAACAGGTCCTCCGGCCCGTGGTGGGCCAGCTCCGTCAGCTCGAACAGGTCGCTGGTCAGGCGGCTCATGAGCTGGCCGGTGCGGTTTTGGTCGTAGAAGTCGAAGCCCAGCTCCTGCATGTGGTGGTACAGGTCGCGGCGGATGTCCGCCTCCACCCGGATGCCGAAGGTGTGTCCCCAGTAGGCCACCACGAAATACAGCAGTGAGCGCAGTACATAGGCCGCCACCACGACGGCCATCACCGTGAAGAACACGGTGAAGCGCTTCTCCGGCAGCCAGGTATACATGGCCTGGCGGGACACCAGCGGGAACGCCAGGTCGATGACCGCGATGAGGAACGCGCAGGTCATATCCAGGGCGAACAGCCGCCGGTGGGGCTTGAAATAGGACAGGAATATCCGCAGGGGACTGCGGGTCTGATAGTCTTTCGTGGTCATGGTCTTCCTCGCTTCGTCAGGTTTTGTTTTGGGGCATCATAGCACAGATCGCCGGTTTTTTCAAGGTGTCCGCCCTCGGCGCGCAGAAAGTCCCCGCGCCGTGGGCGCGGGGACTTTGCGTTCATTTGTTGACTGTCAGCGGGGACGGATGACGGCCTTCACCGTGCCGCCGTTCACCGTGCCGGTGATGGTGGCGCTGCCGCTGCTGCCGGTGATGGTCAGCTTGTCGCCCTCCAGGGAGATGAGGTCGGAGCTGTTGCTCTCCACCGCCCACTTGACCGTGCCGCTTGCACCCTTGATGGCCAGTGTCCACACCTCGCCCTTGTTGGCGCTCATCTCAAACATACCCGTTTCGCCGGTGGCCGCCAGCTCGCCGGTGTAGCCGAACTCGGAGGTGGCGGTGATGACCCACTTGCTCACGTCCACCTTGGTGGTGTTGGGCTTGGGATCAGGCTTAGGATCGGGTTCGGGTTCAGGATCGGGATCGGGCGTTGTGGTGCTGTCCTCATCCGCCACGGTGACGGTACACGTTACGGCTTCATCGCCCACACGGGCGGTGATGACCGCCGTGCCATTGGCCAGGGCCGTCACCTCGCCGCCGGAGGTCACGCTGACCACGGCGGGGTCACTGCTCTCCCAGGATACGTCGGCCTCCGTGCCGCTGACCTTCAGCGTCTCCTTGTCGCCCACGGTCAGGGCCAGGATGGCGCGGTTCAGGGAGATGGTGGGCGTGACCACGGGATCGTCGGGCTTGTCGATGGTGCTGTTGTCGGGACCGGGCTGCACGTCCTCGATGGGCGGCTTCTCGCCGGTGATGAGTTCCTTGATCTGGTCGCCGAAGATGAGCCATACCACCAGCGCCGCCAGCAGCACCAGCACCACGACCACCACAGGGCCTAAAATGCTGGGGGCGCGGCGCTTGCGGTCCTCCTGGGTGCGGCGGCCACGGGACTTCTTCACCCGTCCGCCGTAATACGCCTCGTCCTCCTCGCAGAAGGGACAGGTCTTATAGCTGTCGGAGAACATCTCTCCGCATTTGGGGCATTTGATCAGGCTCATATGGTAAACCCTCCGTCAGGTGTCAGTTAATTTACATAATACACATAATACTCGTTTCCTAAGCCAACGTCAACTCCAATTCTTTCAAATTCATGGTTTTTTTACAGGACATGACGCCATTCCCTTGCATTTTGCCGCCGGATTTTCTATAATCAGGACAGAGAATTTAGGGAGGCGGCGCGTATGCAGACCATTTTCATCGGTATTGCCGGCGGCACGGGCAGCGGCAAGACCACCTTGACCCAGCACCTGGCCCAGCGCTTCGGTAGCGACATCAGCGTGGTACACCACGACAACTATTACAAGCGGCAGGATCGCCCCTTCGCGGAGCGGTGTTTACAGAACTACGACCATCCCGATGCCTTCGACACGGCGCTGATGATTGAGGATCTGAAGGCGCTGAAGCGGGGCGAGACCATCCACTGCCCGGTGTATGACTACGCCATCCACAACCGCACCGACGACACGGTGGAGATCAAGCCCACCAAGGTGGTGATCGTGGAGGGCATTCTCATCTTCCAGAACAAGGAGCTGCGGGATCTGCTGGACATCAAGATCTTCGTGGAGACGGACGCGGACGTGCGCATCCTGCGCCGCGCACTGCGGGACGTGGAGGAGCGGGGACGCTCGCTGGAGTCGGTGGTGAACCAGTATCTGACCACGGTGAAGCCCATGCA
>USNH01000283.1 GCA_900556015.1 uncultured Eubacteriales bacterium
CGAAAAAAGCCGGAGGCTTTTTCGACAGCCTGGAGAGGGACGCCGCAGGGCGTCCCTCCTTCCGCATTATGATATTACAGGTTCTCATCAGTGATACACCCCTTGCAGACGACGTTGGTCGGCCCGGTGAGAAACAGGTCGGACACGCCGCCGTCCTCCCGGCGTACCACATCGATGAACAGCGTGCCGCCGGTCATGTCCACCCGGACGTTTTGGCCGGACACCTGCCCCAGCAGCGTCAGCGCCGTGACCACCGAGCCCGTGCCCGTACCGCAGGCGTAGGTGAAATCCTCCACGCCCCGCTCATACGTCCGCTCATAGATGTGGTCAGGGCCGATAAGCTCGTAGAAATTCACATTCGCGCCCTTGGGGAAGTCCCGATAGTGCCGCAGCTTGCGGCCCAGCGCACGCAGCGCCTGGGTGTCATACTGCCGCAGCCCCTCCATAGGCACAGCCGCGTGGGGGATACCGGGGTCGCCCAGCTCCATGTAGGCGCAGTCGTACACCGTGCCGTCCACCTCCGCCGTGCCGCGCAGACGGATATGGCACGGGTCATTGAGCCGCACCCGGTACTGCTGCCGGTCGATACGCCACCCGGTCACAAGGCCCGCTGTGGTCTCCACCCGCTGCACCTCGCCCGCCAGCCCGTTTTCAAAGCCGTAGCGGCAGATGCACCGTGCCCCGTTGCCGCACATCTCTCCCATCGAGCCGTCGGAGTTGAAAAACAGCATTTTGTAATCGCCGCCGCAGGCGGGCTTTTTCACCACCATCAGGCCGTCCGCGCCGATGGACAGATGCCGCTCACACAGCGTCCTGGCCACGTCCGGCCAGCGATCCTCCGCCACGCGGTCCTGTCGGTCGTCCATGACGATAAAATCGTTGCCCGCACCGTTCATCTTCCAAAATTCCACGGTCAGTCCTCCCTTTCGCCTCCTGCGGGCGAAGCATCCGCCCCGTCCACGTGCAATAAACGCCCGGCGTCGATCCATACAACAACTACTTTGCAGCTATTGTACCATACCTCCGCCGCTTTCACAATGACTTTCAGCGCAAAAATGCGGCATATTCGCGTTGACGTACATTTGCGGAATGTGATATGATGACAATACCATTAACGATGTTAGGAGAGGCAGACCATGAAAATAAAACACTGGCTCACCGCCTTGTACGCCCTTACGATGGCGCTGCTGACCGTTCCCGCCGCGGCAGAGGATGACACCGGCGTCAGCGGCACTACCGCCACATCCGAGGCGTTGGATAATATCGACCTCGGCTCTACCGGCGGCGCGGGCGGCACGGCGCTGATGTGGGCCATTATCAGCAAGAAGCAGGCCAAGAAGGAGGCCGCGGCATGATTATTCTTCGTTTGGCCGCATCGCTGGCGGCGCTGGTCTGGGGCGGCGCGCTGTGCGCCCGCCGCAAGCAGCCGCTGTTCTTCAAGATCCTGCTGTTCGCCGCCGCCAGCTACTGCCTAGGCGCTCTGTTCGAGGGCTGCTGGCTGCTGGTCTACGGTGCTGTCCCGGAGGGCTTCCATGTGGGCTACCTGGGCTGCGTGGGTATGTGGTTCTTCCTGTTCTCGTCCTACTTCGGCGCTATCGACCGTTTGGCCGACGGCGGTGAGCGGATGTACCGCCCCTACCGCCTGACGGCGCTGCTTGCGCCGCTGGCCGTGCTGGGCCTGACTATTTGGAGCGTGACCCTTTGGGGTGCGGCGGCCAGCCTCCCCCTGCTCCTGCTGGTCATCCCCATGGGCGCAACGCTGTTCTTCGCGCTGAAGCACCTGCTGCTGCCGGATGTGGAAACGGGCATCATCCGCGTCATGCGCCCCTACAACGCGCTGGTCCTCCTGCTGGGCCTGTGTCAGATAGTCACGCTGATGCCCGGTGTCTCCGGCACGGCGACGCTGGCATCCACGCTGCTGACAAGTCTGCTGGTGGTGGCCATGCTGCCCACGGCGGAAAGAGGTGTACAAAAATGGTATATGTGATCTTCCTTTGCATCGCCCTGCCGCTGGGGCTGATGCTCCCCATCCTGGAGCGCCGCTCCCGCCGGCTGGTGTTCTTCCTGCTGCTGGGTATGGTGTCGGCGCTGGTCGCCTATAAACTCAACAGCCTCCTCTACCCCCTGTCCGGCCTGGACGTGGTACAGTTCTCACAGGCCGTCCCGCCGGTGACGG
>USNH01000284.1 GCA_900556015.1 uncultured Eubacteriales bacterium
GATGACCAGGTCGGCATCGGCAGCGCCCTCGACCTCCTCGACCAAGATGCGGCTCATGATGTCGTCCGCGGCTTCCTGGGTCATCTTGCCCTTGGCGACCTTCTTGTTCAGGGAGGCGGCCAGCTTATCCTTATGACGCTGTGCGCTTGCGGTGCTGGAAGCATACATGAGGGCGGTGTGGCCCTTCGCTGCGAAAACCTGGGCAATACCGCTGCCCATAGTGCCTGCGCCAAATACTGCTACTTTCATTTTTGTTCCTCCTAATTAGTATTTAATGAGTTGGACACTTAATCATCAGGCTGACGCCTGTTAATTAACTTACTTGTTCTGATAGGGCTCGTGCTTGCGCTTTTCAAGGAAGGCGGACATGCCCTCGATCTGATCGGCGGTCTGGAAGCAGCTGCCGAACAGCTTCTCCTCGATGACCACGGCGTCGTCCATCTTTGCCTCTAGGCCCTCGTTGATGGCCTTCTTGCAGGCGCGGACGGCGATGGGGGCGTTCTTGGCGATGGTCTCGGCCATCTTCTCCGCGGCGGGCAGCAGCTCGTCCAGGGGGTAGACGGCGTTGACAAGGCCGATGCGGTACGCCTCGTCCGCCTTGATATTTTTAGCGGTGTAGATCAACTGCTTGGCCATGCCGGGGCTGACCAGGCGGGCCAAACGCTGGGTGCCGCCAAAGCCGGGGGTAATGCCCAGGCCCGCTTCGGGCTGGCCAAAGACGGCGGTATCGGCGCAGAGGCGGATGTCGCAGCTCATGCTCAGCTCACAGCCGCCGCCCAAAGCAAAGCCGTTGACGGCGGCGATGGTGGGGATGGGCAGCGTCTCCAGCTTGCGGAAGACATCGTTGCCGTGCTTGCCGAAGGCTTCGCCCTCCGCCGGGGTCAGGGTGCTCATCTCACCGATGTCAGCGCCGGCCACGAAGGCCTTTTCGCCGCTGCCGGTGATGACCAGGGCGCGGATGTCCGCGTCGGCGGAGACGGTCCGCACCAGCTCGTCCAGGTCGGACAGGACTTCGGAGTTCAGGGCGTTCAGCGCCTTGGGACGGTTGATGGTCGCCACGGCGTAGAGTCCCTTTTTCTCCAGCAGGATGTTGGTCATATCTACTCCTCCTTACGTTTCCTTTCTGCCATCGGGCGCGAGGCCGCGCCCTCCGGGCCGCACAAGCGGCAGCATACCGGCCTGTCCGAAACGGGCGGACGGGTATACTCCTCCTCATACATTTAACATTATAGTGGCCCGTTAGAAAATTATCAAGCCCAACCGTCATTCTTTTTGGTTTTTTAGAGGTTCTCACAAAAGTTGACGCTCTCTTTTGCACACTTTTTCGGGTGGCCCTCCCCCACCGGCGGGTGTTTTTGGCCGGGAAGGCGGAGAAACGCGAAAATGGTGCTTGTCACCGGGGCAGAGATACGGTATGATGGGATAAATTTGTGTGCTTGCGAGGTCGATAGCTATGCGGATGCGAAAGAAGAAAAACCTGACGCCCAGGATGGAAGCCTGCGGCGCTTATCTGATACGCGACCCCTTTGCCCTGCGGGGCAGGTGGCGGGAGCTGATGCCCGGAGCGGCGGAGCTGCGGGTGGAGCTGGGCTGCGGCAAGGGCGGGTTCACCGCCAAGACCGCCGCCAGTGAGCCGTGGGTGCTGCTCATCGCGGTAGAGAAAGTGCCGGACGCCATGGTGGTGGCCATGGAGCGGGCGAAGAACGACGATCTGAAGAACGTGTGGTTCGTGGACGGGGACGCGGCGCTGCTGCCGGATATGTTCGCACCGGGGGAGATCGACCGGCTGTATATCAATTTCTGCGACCCGTGGCCCAAGAGCAATCAGAAGAAGCGGCGGCTGACCCATGGGAATTTCCTGAAAAAGTACCGGCAGGTACTGGCCCGGGGCGGGCAGATCCACTTCAAGACGGACAACGACAAGCTGTTCGAGTGGTCGGTGGAGGAGATCCCGCAGTTCGGGTTCGAGCTGTCGGAGGTCACGCGGGATCTCCACGCGGACGGGCCGGTGGGCGTGATGACGGACTACGAGAAGAAGTTTTACGACGAGGGGAAGTCCATCAACCGCTGCGTGGCGACGATGGTGGACTGGGCCGAGCCGGAGGAGGGTGTCCCCTCCCCTGCTGAGACGGAATGAACGGAAACGGAAAAAGAACCGCCCTCGGGCGGT
>USNH01000285.1 GCA_900556015.1 uncultured Eubacteriales bacterium
AATTTTTAGGTCGAGGAAGATACAGAAAGATTTAGTAGACGAAGAGTGAGGTATACACCGTGAAAGTATCGTTCATATCCCTTGGCTGTGCCAAGAACCTGGTCAACACCGAGCAGATGATGGCCCTGTGCCGGGATGCCGGGCACACCCTGCAAACTGAAAACGCCGGCGCGGACGTGGTGGTCATCAACACCTGCGGCTTCATCGACAGCGCCAAGGAGGAGGCCATCGACACCATCCTCTCCGTGGCGGCGCTGAAGGAGCAGGGGCTGGTGGGCAAGATCCTCGTCACCGGCTGCCTCACCCAGCGCTATCAGCAGGAGATCCTGGACGAGCTGCCGGAGGTGGACGGCATCATGGGCACGGGCAGCTACGGCGAGATCGTCCCGGCGCTGGAGGAGGTCGTCTCCGGCGGCACGCCCCGCCGCTTCGGCGACATCCACGGCATGATCGACGAGTTTGACCGGGTGCTGACCACGCCCAAACACTTCGCCTACCTCCGCATCGCCGAGGGCTGCGACAACCGCTGCTCCTTCTGCGTCATCCCCACCCTGCGGGGCAAGTACAGAAGCCGCCGCATGGAGGACGTGCTGGCCGAGGCGGAGAAGCTGGCCGAGGCCGGTGTGAAGGAGTGCATCGTCATCGCCCAGGACATCACCCGCTACGGCATCGACCTGTACGGCCAGCGTAAGCTGGCGGCCCTGCTGCGGGAGCTGTGTAAGCTGGACTTCCACTGGATACGGCTGCACTACCTCTATCCCGACGAGTTCACCGATGAGCTCATCGACACCATCGCCGGTGAGGAGAAGGTGCTGCCCTATCTGGACATCCCCATCCAGCACTGCAATGACAAGGTGCTCAAGACCATGAACCGCCGGGGCGACAAGGCGGAGCTGCTGGCGCTGTTCCGCAAGCTCCGCGCCCGCATCCCCGGGCTGGTGCTGCGTACTAGCCTCATCACCGGCCTGCCCTACGAGGACGAGGCCGCCTTCGAGGAGCTGTGCGAGTTTTTGCAGGAGGTCCGCATCGAGCGGGCCGGTGTGTTCCCCTACTCCCCGGAGGAGGGCACGCCCGCGGCCAAAATGCTGAACCGGGTGGACACCGCCGAGGCCGAGCGCCGCGCCGAGCTGGTGGTGGATGTCCAGTCCCGCATCATGGACGACTTCAACGACAGCCGCATGGGCACGGTGCTGGAGGTGCTGTGCGACGGCTTCGACGAGCAGGCCATGCAGTTCGTGGGCCGCAGCTATGCCGAGAGCCCCGACATCGACGGGTGCATCTACTTCACCGCCGACCACGAGGTGGAGGCCGGGGCGTTCGTTCCCGTCCGCATCACCGGCACGATGGACGGCGACCTGACCGGCGAGCTGGCGGAGTAAAAAGGACTTTCCATTTCGCGCTCACCGTGCTATACTGTACCGAGACATGAGAGAAAGGCGGATACATATCTATGACGACCGCGAATAAGCTGACGATCCTGCGGGTGCTGATGATCCCCGCGTTTTTGGCGGTGCTGTACTGGGGCTTCCCCGGCAGCCGCTACGTGGCGCTGGCCATCTACGTTGTGGCCTGCCTCACCGACCTGCTGGACGGCTACATCGCCCGTCACTATAACCAGATCTCCGACTTCGGTAAGTTCATGGACCCCCTGGCGGACAAGTGCCTGGTTATGGCGGCGCTGTGCTGGTTCGTGGAGGAGGGCACGTTTGCCGCGTGGGTGCTGGCCGTTGTGCTGCTGCGGGAGTTCGCCGTGTCCGGGATGCGCCTTGTGGCTGTGGAGAAGGGCCGGGTCATCGCCGCCGGGTGGTCGGGCAAGGTCAAGACCGCCAGCACCATGGTGTGCATCTGCCTGATCCTGCTGGGTATCCCTCAGGTGCTGAACTATGTGTGCCAGGGCGTGATCCTTGTCACCACCGTCTACTCCGGCATCGAGTATTTCGCCAAGAACGCCGACGTGTTCAAGGAGGTCAAATGACTTGACACCGCGCCGAAATCCTGCTACTATTAGTGACAATCAAATAGCGCGATGATCGGAAGGAGTATGTCCACCCCACGGGGCAAGAGAGAGAGGGCCGCCGGCTGCAAGCCCTTTTACCCGCTGCGGACAGAAAGTGCGTCCGGGAGCGCGGGGGATGTGGACGCCCTCCGGCTGGCCGCCGTTA
>USNH01000286.1 GCA_900556015.1 uncultured Eubacteriales bacterium
CCATGCGGCAGCTTTCGCCGGGGGACAGCTCCCGGGTCTTGCCGTAGGCCGCCAGAGCCTGCGCGGGCTGATCCAGCGCGCCCCAGGGGCTGGAAAGATACAGCTGTACCACTTCCTTTCCGGAGAATGCACCGGTATTGCGCACCTGGGCACTGACGGTCACCTGCTCTCCGGCCAGGGTCACGGCCTCCGGCTCCAGGCGGAAATCCGTATAGCCAAGGCCGAAGCCGAAGGGGAAGAGGGGCTTTATGTGGGCGGCATCATAGTAGCGGTAGCCTACGTAAATACCCTCTTTATAGTGTGTCTCTTCTTTTTCGCCGAATTCGGCCTGGGGGCAAATGTCTGTGCTGCTGACCCAGGAGGTCGTCAGCTTGCCGCTGGGGTAGGAGCTGCCCAGCAGAATGTCCGCCAGTACGGTGCCCGTCTGGGTCCCCAACTGAGAAAGCAGCAGGATGTCGTCCACATCGCCGAGTTGGTTATGAAGACCGGCAAGCCGCTGCTGATCATCGCTGAGGACGTTGACGGCGAGGCTCTGCCGACCCTGATTCTGAACAACATCCGCGGCACCTTCAAGTCCTGCGCCGTCAAGGCTCCGGGCTTCGGCGACCGCCGTAAGGCCATGCTGCAGGATATGGCCATCCTGACCGGTGCCCAGGTGGTGTCCGATGAGCTGGGCCTGAAGCTCGACTCCGTCGACATGTCCGTGCTTGGCACCGCCAAGAAGGTCATCGTCTCCAAGGATGAGACCACCATCGTGTCCGGTGGCGGCTCCAAGGAGGACGTGGCCGCTCGCGTCGCTCAGATCCGTGGCGAGATCGCCAACACCGATTCCGATTACGATCGCGAGAAGCTGCAGGAGCGCCTGGCCAAGCTGGCCGGCGGTGTCGCCGTCATCAAGGTCGGCGCTGCCACCGAGGTTGAGGCCAAGGAACGCAAGCACCGCATCGAGGATGCCGTGCGCAACGCCAAGGCCGCTATCGAGGAAGGTCTGCTGCCGGGCGGCGGTGTCGCCCTGATCCAGGCTGCCGCCAAGGCCAAGGACGACGTCAAGCTCGAAGGCGACGAGGCCACCGGTGCCGCGATCGTGTTCCGTGCCGTCGAAGCCCCGATCAAGCAGATCGCCGAAAACGCTGGCCTGTCCGGCGACGTGGTGATCGACAAGGTCCGCTCCCTGCCTGACGGCCAGGGCCTGAACGCGGCCACCAACGAGTACGAGGACCTGCTGGCCGCAGGCGTCACCGACCCGGTCAAGGTGACTCGTTCCGCTCTGCAGAACGCAGCTTCCATCGCTGGACTGTTCCTGACCACCGAAGCCGTGGTGGCCAACAAGCCGGAACCGCCGGCAGCCGCTCCGGCAGCTGGCGCCGACATGGGCTACTGATCGAAAGACCGGAAGCTTCCATAGGCTCAAATAGCTGATATGAGGCCCGCTTCCCGATGGGGAGCGGGCCTTTGCTTATCTGGAAGGCGCCTTACGCGCGCTTTCTACTGCGCGAACAAACGCGACGCCTGCATTTCGGTCTCCGAATACAACGTGGAGGCCTGCATCAATGCGCGCTGGATTGATTCAAGCGACTGCTCCATCTGCTGCTGCGCGGCACGCCACTGTTCGGCGACCGCTGTGAACTGCGTCGCAGCCCCGCCGCGCCAAACGCTCTGCAGATTGTTGAGATTGCCGTACATGCCCTGCACGGCCTGTCGGATGGATTGGATGGAGGCGTTGACGGCGGCGCTCGAGGACTGAATCTGCTCGCTGTCGACTTGATACTGTGGCATGTGCCGGTCCTTTCAATGATGATTGGTGTGTTTCTCCATGCGATCGCGGTTGGCGCAACCGGACGGTACAGTGGATGCTATGTCATCAGTGAGCGTGTGCAACGAAAAAAACGGAGCTGTGGTCGGAGAACATATGCATTTGGGTTCCGTCGGCGTGTCGCGAAACGGCGGCAGAACGGCAAAAGGTTGGAATATCGCGATTTGCATGTTGCTGGCGAGAGTGCTTTTAGTGGTAATGATGTTTTGGGTGCTGCTCCTACGGGAAGTGGAAAGACGCTTGCTTTCTGTATACCAGCTGTGGATTGGTTGATGAAACATGAGAAGAGGGGTGACAAGTTCTCGTGTAGGAGTGATTATTAGACATTTA
>USNH01000287.1 GCA_900556015.1 uncultured Eubacteriales bacterium
ATCCCGACACCGAGGTGTGGAAGCTGCCCGTGGGCCAGCAGCAGTGGGTCGAGATCCTGAAGGCTCTGTACCGCGACTGCAAGGTCCTGGTGCTGGATGAGCCCACAGCCGTGCTCACCCCCTCCGAGAGTGATCAGCTGGCCCGTGCCATCCGCCGCATCACTGGCCAGGGCCGCAGCGTGGTCTTTATCAGCCACAAGCTGCGGGAGGTCATGGAGGTCACGGACAAAGTCACCGTTATCCGCGACGGCGCTGTGGTGGGCACTATCGCCACCAAGGACGCCTCGCAGATCAAGCTGGCAGAGATGATGGTGGGCCGCCCCATCACCATTGAGCGCCGCGAGCGCCCCGCCATGCCCGATGGCGAGGTCATCCTGGATATGCAGGGCGTCAATGCCACCGATGACCGCGGCGTCCACGCGCTGAAGGACTTCTCCCTGCAGGTGCGCGCTGGTGAGATCGTGGGCGTGGCCGGCGTGGACGGCAACGGGCAGCGCGAGCTGGCGGAGTGCATCTCCGGCCTGCGCAAGCCCACCAGCGGCACGATCACCATTAAAGGCAAGCCCGTCACCGGCGTGATCTCCGACCCGTCCTTTATGGGCTTCATCCCCGAGGACCGTCACAAGACCGGCCTTGTGCTGGATTTCTCCGTTGCCGAGAACCTGGTCATCAAGGAGTACATGAATGCCCCCTACACCAAGAACGGCATTCTGCAGTACAAGGAGATCAAGCGGCACGCGGATGAGATGATCTCGAAGTACAATGTCAAGACTCCCAACTGCGACGTGAAGGCCAAGACTCTGTCCGGCGGCAACCAGCAGAAGGTGGTCATCGCCCGCGAGATGGACCCCGAGCCTGTCTTCGACATGGCCGCCCATCCCACCCGCGGCCTGGACCTGGGTGCCGTGACCAACGTGCACGACATCCTGCTGAATGAGCGCAACCGCGGCGCCGCCGTGCTGTTCATCAGCGCCGAGCTGCAGGAGATCATGGCAGTGGCTGATCGGATCATCGTCCTTTACAGCGGCCAGATCATGGGCGATCTGGATGGTGAGACGGCGGACCAGAACGTGATCGGTCAGATGATGCTGGGCCAGAAAGCGGAGGATATTAAATGAAAACACTGAATAGAGAAAAGATCGTCAAAATTCCCATTCTGGGCAATGTGATCTTCTCCTCCGGGCGTACCCTGCTGGGTGTTCTGCTGGGCTTGGTCGCCGGTGGTTTTCTCATTGCCCTGTACGGGGTAAACCCCTTCGCCGCTTACGGCGCGATCCTGCGGGGTGCTTTTTCCAGCCTGGCTTCCTTTACCAACGTGCTGGTGCGCTCCTCCCCGCTGCTGCTGGGCGGCATCGGTGTGGCGCTGGGCATCAAGGCCGGCGTGTGGAACACCGGCATGGAGGGCTATATGTATATGGGCGGCATCGGCGCTGCCATCGTGGGTGTTATGGATCTGGGGCTGCCCCCCATCGTACACATCCTGCTGTGCTTCCTGGTCGGTATACTGATCGCCGCGGCCTGGGGCTTTATCCCCGGCTATCTGCGGGCCTATAAGGGCGTCAACGAAGTCACCTGCACCATTATGATGAGCTACATCGCCATCTATCTGTGCAACTGGGTCGTGTCCGGCAGCCCCATCGCCGACACCGCCGCGTACTATCCCATGACCCTGCCCTTTGCCAAGAGCGCTCTGATGACCATCTTCATGAAGGGCACGTCCCTCCACGCCGGTCCGTTCATCGGTATTATCCTGGGTCTGGTATTTCACTTTGTGCTCAAGTATACGCCCTTTGGCTTCCGCACCCGTATGCTGGGTCTCAACCCCAATGCGGCACAGTACGCCGGTGTGAACTCCAAGAAGCAGATCGTTATCGTCATGATGGTAGGCGCTATCCTCGGCGGTTTGTCCGGCGCTATCGAATGCTGCGGTTTGAAGAGCCGTCTGTACATGGAATTTGTTTCCGGCGTCGGCTATGAGAGCGTGGCCGTGGCCCTGGTGGCCGGCGGTGAGCCCATCGGCGTTGTCATCTCCGCGCTGTTCTTCTCCGTCCTCAAGGTCGGCGGTGCTACCATGTCCATTGAGACAGGTATCGGCGCCTCCATGACCAGTGTTATCATTGC
>USNH01000288.1 GCA_900556015.1 uncultured Eubacteriales bacterium
CCGCCGTGCTGGTGGGTATGCTGGTGGCCTCCGTCATCTACTGGGCGGGCAGCTTTATCTTCCTGCACGTCGATCCCTTCGCCTCTCTTGAGGGCGCGTCCTTCCTGCCTCCCTTCCACGACATGGCCGAGACCACCCTCTTCAAGTTCGACTTTGCCGACTTCTTCAACATCGGCTGGTTCACCGCCATCAGCCTGATCATCACCTTCTGCATGATCGATATGTTCGACACCATCGGCACGCTGGTGGGCACGGCCTCCCGCGCCGGCATGACCGACAAGGACGGCAATATGCCCAACATGAAGGAAGCCCTCCTCTCCGATGCCGTGGGCACGGTGGCCGGCGCGTGCTGCGGTACGTCCACCGTCACCACCTTCGTGGAGTCCGCCTCCGGCGTGGAGGCCGGTGGCCGCACGGGCCTGACCAGCCTGACCGCCGCGTTCATGTTCCTGGCCTGTATGTTCATCGCCCCGGTGGCCGCCATCATCCCCGCCGCCGCCACCTCCTCCGCCCTGATCTACGTGGGCATCCTCATGCTCCAGGGCCTGAAGAACGTGGACTTTGACGACATGGACCAGGTCGTCCCCGTGTTCCTCATGCTGCTGGCCATGCCCATCTCCGGCTCTATCGGCCACGGCATCGGCCTTGCCATGATCGCCTACACCGTCATCAAGGTCTTCTCTGGCCGCGCCAAGGACGTCTCCGTCCTGACCTACGTCATCGCGGCGCTGTTCCTGGTGAAGTTCTTCGCCGTCGTCTGATCCCTGTATAGTAAGCAGCACCCCCGGCCTTGTAGCCGGGGGTGCTGCTATTATATTCATATTTCCGTTTCCGGCAGCTTTTCCGGCCATTGCGGCCACGTCTCCCGGATGAAGGACACCACCGCGTCCCGCGCTATGCCCAGCGCCGCGGCCATCTCGCCGTACAGCTGCTCCTCCGCCCGCTTCAGATACCGCTCGTCCATTTGGCTCACCTTTTTCCCATGGTGTACCGCCCAGGCCCGCCTGCGGCAGATGGTGTGTACCATGGCCGCCAGCTCCCGGCACTCGCACCGCTGCACCAGCTGATGATAGTGCTCCTTGGCCGCCCGCAGCCCCGGCATCTCCGGCTTGCACGGCGGCAGGCCGGGCAGCTCCCCGATCAGCGCCAGCGCCGCCTCCCGGCTCATCACGGGCCGCATCAGCACCGCCGTGTCCACCGGGGTCAGCACCGTGCCGCTGCGGTACAGCGGCGCAAGATGATAATACAGCCTGCCGCTTCGGTCATAGTCCATGCCGGACGGGCCGATGGACTCCACCCGGCACACGCCCTCGCCGCCGTACACCACTAGATCGCCTGCTGCAAACATACCACACACTCCTATTCTCGCACAAACACAATACACAAATCTTTAGCTTGATTATAGCATAAAATGTCAGAAATTGTAAGCACAAAATTTGACGTAAATGTCGATTTTCCTGCCGCACTGTGCTACAATACAGAAAAATTCTTGCGAGGTGTACTGCTATGAAGACCCCTATCATCCACCCCGACGCCTACATCGCGCCCAACGCCACCGTGGTGGGCAACGTGCGGATCGGCGCGGGCAGCAGCGTGTTTTTCGGCTCGGTGCTCCGTGGCGACCGCGAGCCCATCACCATCGGCGACGACACCAACATCCAGGACAACTGCGTCCTCCACGAGGAGTTCGGCCACCCCGTGTCCGTGGGCAGCCGCGTCACCGTGGGCCACGGCGCGATCCTCCATAGCTGCACCATAGGCGACGAGACCCTCATCGGCATGGGCGCGATCATCCTCAACGGCGCGGTCATCGGCAGCCACTGCATTGTGGGCGCGGGTGCGCTGGTCACGCAGAACACCATCATCCCCGACGGTTCGCTGGTCTACGGCTCACCCGCCAGGGTCAAGGGCCAGCTGGATGAGTCCGCCATTGAGGACATCCGCCAAAACGCCGGGGCCTACCGCCAGGAAGCCGCCGCCTTGTTTCCCAAACACGGCGATCAATAAGCGGCAGATGCTGCCCGTGCGAAAAGGCCGCCGGTGGACGTTCGTAGGGGGCGATGCCCACGCAGCGAAGCAAGTACCCTTGGGGTGCATCGCCC
>USNH01000289.1 GCA_900556015.1 uncultured Eubacteriales bacterium
ACCCTCCCGTCCCGCTGACGGTGGAGGGAAACTTTTCTGACGTATACCTCATCGGCGGAACGGTGACCTTTTTGGGGGATATTGAGTGGCTGACACTGTTTGAGGCCGATTGGGAAAGCCCTGACATCACGGTCTACGGCGATATTGAGAAGATCACCATGAGCCCCCTGCAGCAGGGAGAGATGTCCCTGCGCACCACCGGTGACATTGGCGTTGTCTATTTGGCATATGGCGAGGAAGGCCCGTTCAAATCCTTTTCCTGGTATGGCGACGGCGTCACCATGGCCACGCTGATGGACAAGGGCAGCATCCTTCCGCCGCTGTCGGACGGCATTGACCCTGAACCGCCGAAGGGCGGCGCGAGGGCAAAGCGGATCGGCCTGATCCCGCCGGTGCAGGGTGAGGCCGCTGCCGCATCACAGGGCAGCCCTGTCACCGTTTCGCAGCAGGCGGTCGAGCTGACCGATGAAGAGCTGTCGGCGCTGAAGCAGGCCGGTTTTGATCAGGGCTGCGCTGTGGCCGCCGCGTTTTCCCTGTCGATGGCCCGTGAGGACGGCACTGCCGTTACAACGCTGGACGAGCCGGTAACGCTCCGCGTCGCCATTCCGCCAAAAGAGCGGAAACGGGACACCTCGCTGGTGCTGGTGCAATTCTGCCGCAGCGAGGACGGCACACTGACCGCCGCGGCACTGGCCCAGGCAGACGGGGCAGCCAACCTTATCGCCTTTGACGCCGATCAGCCCGCCATCATGGCGCTGGTGCGCACCGGCGTGCCGGATCACTCCCGGCTGCTGTATATCGGCGGCGGCGCTGTGGCGGTGCTGATACTGGGCGGCATCATCGCCGTGTCTGTCGTGAAAAAGCGGGAAAAGGCGGCCGGCGAAAAAGCGGAGGATCACGTATGAAGAAAGCATTGACATTATGGCTCACACTGGCGCTGGTGTTGTCCATCCTGCCCGCGACCGCGCAGGCCGCGGAGGGGCAGGACGTGGCCGTTTACTACGAGTACATGGAGTACGACCAAAACACCGGCGAAGACTTCTACGACCCGGACACCGGCCGGATCACGGGCAAATGGCGCGTGGGCGGCGGCTACCACGACGAAAACGGTGCGTGGCACGAGATAGAGGGCGAAGCGCAGTATGTGGACGCGCCGCCCAGCGGCGCGGAGATGCAGATCATCAACGCTATCTATCCCGTGGAGCTGATGGGCGATTTCAGTAATCTTCTGGTGCTGAACGCCGACCTGACGGTCTACGGAAACGTGGAGCGCGCGGGCATCCCCTATTACAGCGACCCCGGCATGGCCGCCGTCACCACCCTGACGGTCTACGGGGACATCGGCGAGCTGGACTTCCCTGCGGAGCATTCCGACGGCTGCTCCGTATATCTGACCGGCGACCTGCGGCTGGGCATTGCCGAGTACGACCTTGACGTGTCCTCCCTCGCCGACTCCCAGCGCTACTTCGCCTGGAAGGGCGACGGCACGACGCTGGCGGCGGTGGTGCTGGGCGGCCAGGCCACCCAGCCCACGTACAGCGGCTCGCAGACGCCCTACGAAGGCCCGACGCCGGCCACCTCCGAGAGCGTGGGCGTCACACTGCCGCCGTATGACGACATCATCGCGGCGGCGGGGCTGGCAGCGGGCAGCGTGGCCCTCTCCGTGCGGTCCGCCACGCTGGACGACGAGCAGAAGGGCGCCCTGTCCGCCTGCCAGCAGGCGCAGGGGTATAAGGGCCGCACCATCGCCGCATACAGCATCCGGGCGCAGGATCTGGTGAACGGCGGCACACTTGCGCCGCTGGAGGCGCCCGTTCCCGTCACACTGACCATCCCCTCCTCCCTGCAGGCGGAGGGCGAGACGCTGGACATCTACCGGCTATGCCCCGGGGAGACGGGCGCCTATGACGTGACGGCGCTGGGCAGCTTTGCCGGGAACGCGGACAGCGTGGAGTTGCCCTTCGACCGCTCCGGCATCTATGTCATCAGCCGCACCGGCGGCCCGGACAGCCGCATGGTGTACCTTCTGGGCGGCGGCGCTGTGGCGGTGCTGATACTGGGCGGCATCATCGCCGTGTCTGTCG
>USNH01000290.1 GCA_900556015.1 uncultured Eubacteriales bacterium
ATGAAGACCGAGCTCATCACCAACGTGTCCCACGACATCAAGACCCCCCTGACCTCCATCGTCAACTACGTGGATCTGCTGCAAAAGGAGGACGTGCAGTCCGAGGCCGCCCGGGAGTATATCGCCGTGCTGGACCGGCAGAGCCGCCGGCTGAAAAAGCTGACGGAGGATCTGGTGGAGGCGTCCAAGGCGTCCTCCGGCGCGCTGCCGGTGGATCTGCAGCCCACGGACGTGTCCGTCCTGTTCGATCAGATCGTGGGCGAGTACCAGGAACGGCTGGCCGACTGCCGCCTGACGCTGGTGGCCCGCCCGCCGGAGCAGCCTCTGACCGTCTGCGCCGATGGCAAGCTCCTCAGCCGCGTCATGGATAACCTGATGAGCAACATCTGCAAATACGCTCTGGAGGACACCCGTGTCTACGCCGTGGCCTCCTGCGACGAGAAAACCGTCACCATCAGCCTGAAGAACGTCTCCCGCGCCGAGCTGAACATCTCTCCCGATGAGCTGATGGAGCGCTTCGTCCGGGGTGACGCCTCCCGCCACACCGAGGGCAGCGGTCTGGGCCTGTCCATCGCGGGCAGCCTAGTGCAGCTCATGGGCGGCACGTTCGACCTGTCCATCGACGGCGACCTGTTCCGCGCCGACATCACCCTCCCCCGTGCATAACACCCCGCATACAAAGACCGCTGTCCGGCCCTTTGGGCCGGACAGCGGTCTTTCTCACGATTTTCAAAAAGCCTTACGCACCGCGGCAGAGGTCGATACTGCCGGAGGCGGTCTTTATATCCACGTCCGCGCTGCCGTCACCGCAGTGGTACACCTCACCGTCCTTCCGCATGGCGAAATCCGACTGAAATCTGCCGCTGCCGCGTATTTCCGCTGTTCTCTTTACACTTGCCAGTCCCGCACCTGCTGCCGCAGCCAGCCGCACCATGCGTCCATGCCCTCGCCGGTCTTGGCGGAGATGGGGAATATCTTCAGGTTCGGATTGCGCCGGTGGGCGTACTCCACCACCTTGTCCATGTCGAAGTCGAAGTAGGGCAGCACATCCACCTTGTTGATGAGCAGCACGTCGCACACGGTAAAAATGAGGGGGTATTTCAGGGGCTTGTCGTGGCCCTCCGGCACGGAGAGGATCATGGCATTCTTCACCGCGCCGGTGTCGAACTCCGCCGGGCACACCAGATTGCCCACGTTTTCCAGCACCACAAGATCCAGATCCTCCGTGCCGATCTCCCGCAGCCCCTGCTCCGTCATCCCCGCGTCCAGGTGGCACATCCCACCGGTGTGGAGCTGGATAGACCGCACACCCGTCCCGGCGATGGTGCGGGCGTCCACATCGCTGTCGATGTCCGCCTCCATCACGCCGATCCGCAGGTCGTCCTTCAGCCCTTCGATGGTACGCACCAGCGTGGTGGTCTTGCCGCTGCCGGGGGAGGACATCAGGTTCAGCAGGAACGTTTTCTCCCGCTTCAATCCCTCCCGCAGCCGGGATGCCTCCCGGTCGTTGTCGGCGAACACGCTCTCCTTCACTTCGATGATCTTCAGCTTGTCCATGGTCACGCTCCCTCTATCTCCTTGATGCTGATCCCGTCGCCCCGGAGCAGCCAGGTGTCTTCGCTGCCGCAGTAGGGGCAGGTACGCCCCTGGGGCACGGTGGGATACTCCCGCCCGCAGCCGCCGCAGTGGGTCACAGCCTCCAGCGTCTCGATATGCAGCGCCGCGCCTCGCAGCAGGTCGGATTTCTGCACGGCCCAGTCCCAGCAGCTCACCAACTCCCGGGGGACTGCGCCGGACACCTGCCCCAGCTCCAGCGTCACCGAGGCGATGCGCGTCAGGCCGTTGTCCGCGCCCGCGCGCTCCACCGTCCTGATGGCGTGGAATACAATGCCTAATTCGTGCATATCACTTGTTCTTCCTGGCCCGGCGCTCGGCCTTCTTGATCTTGATCCCCCGCTTGACCATATAGGGCAGGATGGCCTTCATCTTGTCCTCGCACCGATACATGGTGCTGCACTCCGGGTGCTCCCGGTGCAGGTGGATGGCGTCAAAGGCGCACTTGGTGGT
>USNH01000291.1 GCA_900556015.1 uncultured Eubacteriales bacterium
CAGTGTGCCGTGAAATGTGTGCTGTTCAAGGGCAGTGCCATGAAGCTGCGGTTTCGCCCGGAGAACGGGATGCAGGTCATCGCATCGGGGCGTATCAGCGTCTATCCCAGGGACGGCGCGTATCAGCTGTACTGCACGGGCCTGTCGCCGGACGGGGTAGGCGACCTGAGCGTGGCATACGAGCAGCTGAAGGAGAAGCTGCGGCTGGAAGGACTGTTTGACGAGGCACACAAGAAGCCGCTGCCGCCGTATCCCCAGCGCATCGCCATTGTGACTTCCCCGGCAGGCGCGGCGATACATGACATGATACGCATTCTGCGCCGCCGGTATCCCATCGCCAAGGTGCTGCTGCTGCCGGTGCGGGTGCAGGGTACGGAAGCACCAGCGGAGATCGCCGGGGCGATACGCTACGCCAACCGACATCAGCTGGCGGACGTGCTGATCACCGGGCGGGGCGGCGGTTCGCTGGAGGATCTGTGGGCCTTTAACGATGAGCGGGTGGCTCGGGCCATTTACGATTCAGAGATACCTGTCATCTCCGCCGTGGGTCACGAGCCGGACGTGGCCATCAGTGACTTTGTGGCGGATCGGCGGGCGTCCACGCCCTCCAACGCGGCGGAGATCGCCGTGCCGGATATGGCGGAGCTGCTGCGGTGGCTGGACGGCGCAGAGATGCGTATGGCCAGGGGTGTGACGCGGCAGCTGGGCGCGGCCCGGGAACGGCTGGATACCTTAGCGCAAAAGAGAGTGCTGACCGACCCTATGGCGCTGGTAGCGGACAAGGGGATGCAGCTGGATCACGTGCAGCACCGGCTGGCCGCCGCCATGCGGGCGGTGACAGACCGGGAGAACGGACGGTTCGCGGCGCTGGCGGCATCGCTGGACGCGCTGAGTCCGCTGCGGGTGCTGGGCCGGGGCTATGCGTTGGCGCAGACAGAGGACGGAACAGTGCTGCGTTCGGCGGCACAGACGGCGGCAACAGTGCCTGCGTCATTCATAACGCGCAGATGCTGGCGACGATCCGGCCGCAGTTTCCCATCGTTCTGGCAGGGAACCGCACGGCTATGCAGCAGTGCCGAAAAGCGCTGGAGGGCTGTGAGGTGTCCGTCTGCGAAAACGTCATGCCGAAGTTTGGCGTGCTCAAAACAGAGGACACACAGAAGACTATCCGCAGCATTTTCCTGCGCCGCATCGTGCAAGCGAAGGGACTGAGCGCCGCTGCGGAGCAGATGAGCGGCCCGATGATGCCGACACCTGCGGCGGTCATGCAGGCCATGACGCTGCTGGCAAAGGGAACGGACAAAACGCCCGGCATCGGCGAACTGATCGGCGTGGATGTCGGTGGTGCGACAACAGATGTGTATTCCATTGCCGAAGGCATGCCCCGGCAGATGAACCGGGTCTACAAGGGCCTGCCGGAACCGTATGCCAAGCGGACGGTGGAGGGCGATATCGGTATGCGCTATTCCATCGAGGGCGTGTTGGCTGCGGCGGGCGCACAGCGGCTGGCGGAACTTTCCGGGCTTTCGCCGGAGCGGGTGGAGACGCTCGTGCAGCTGCTCGCGCACAATACGCAGACGCTGCCGGAGCACGACACGGAACTGGAACGGCTCGATTACGCAGTTGCCTCCATGGCCGTGCAGACTGCCGTGACGCGCCACGCCGGTACGCTCGAAGAAACGTATACGATGCTCGGACAGACCTTCGTGCAGAGCGGAAAGGATCTGAGCGAGGTGCGCAGGGTCGTCGTGACGGGCGGGAGCCTCATCCATTCGCAGCGGGCGCGGCAGATTGCGCGCTTTGCCTGCTATGACCCGGCTTCTCCTATGTCGCTCCGCCCGAAAAAGGCGGATATCATTCTGGACAAACATTATATTTTGGCGGCGATGGGCCTGCTCTCGCAGCGTGAGCCGGAGATCGCGCTCCAAATCATGAAAGAGGAGATCAACTGATGGAAATTCAGAACAGAAAGATCCCGGAAGGGGAATTCATGGCAATGCGGCAGGAGGTTCTGCAGCAGTGGCCGACGGGCCGGGACGTCGATCTGACGGAGGCCGCGGCGTATC
>USNH01000292.1 GCA_900556015.1 uncultured Eubacteriales bacterium
CGCCTTCTCTCTGCTCATCCAGATGATGCTGACTGGACGGAAAAAGAAGCTCGTCGTGGAGGCCAACAAGACCACCACGGCGGATATACCGGCAGAGGCGGAGACACAACCACTGGATGTGCCGCCGGAGGACATACCGATGGAGGAAGCACCGCAGGTACTTGAGCAGCCGGAGGAAGGAGGGGAGCAGGCATGACATTTCTGATCCAACAGACCATGATCTACGCCGTTCCCCTGATGATCGTGGCGCTGGCTGGCGTGTTCGCTGAGCGCAGCGGTATCATCAACCTGGCGTTGGAAGGTATTATGATCCTGGGTGCGTTTATCGGCGTGCTGTTCGTGAACATCATGCAGACCAACCACGTCTACGACGCGGCCAAGGCTGCCGGCGACTGGGTGGCTTTGCAGGGCTTTGAGCTGCTGGCCATGCTGGTGGCGGCCATATTCGGCGCCATTTTCTCCCTGCTGCTGAGCTTTGCCTCCGTAAATCTGCGGGCGGACCAGACCATCGGTGGTACGGCGCTGAACCTGATGGCTCCGGCCCTGGTGCTGTTCCTCATCCGTATCATCGCCAACCAGAACACCCTGCAAATGGCCACCGGCGATGCGGCCAGTTGGTTCATGATCAAGAAGACCACTCTGGGCTACGCAAAAACGGACGACCTGGGCTTCCTGGGCAATACCTTCCTGCACAAGGTGTATCTGGCGACCTATGTCTGCATCATCATTTTCGTGGTGCTGTCGATCCTGCTGTACAAGACCCGGTTCGGCCTGCGGCTGCGCTCCTGCGGTGAAAATCCCCAGGCGGCGGACTCCGTGGGTATCAACGTGTACAAGATGCGCTATGCCGGTACGACCATCTCCGGCGCGCTGGCCGGCATGGGCGGCTTTGTCTACGCCCTGACCACGGCCAACTGCACGGCCAACGGCGACGTGGCGGGCTTCGGCTTCCTGGCGCTGGCTGTTATGATCTTCGGCAACTGGAAACCCCTGAACATCGCCGGAGCGTCGCTGCTGTTCGGCCTGTTCAAGTGCATCGCCGCAGCATACTCCAGCCTGGACATCAACGGCGACGGTGTGTATTGGCTGGCGGAGATCGGCATCAGCTCCCATGTGTACCGCATGCTGCCGTATCTCATCACCCTCATCGTGCTGGCGTTCACGTCCAAGAAATCCCGCGCACCCAAGGCGGAGGGCATCCCCTACGACAAGGGCCAGCGGTAAACAAACACAAAAAACAGGCGTCCTGAGGACGCCTGTTTTTTGCGTCTTACTTTACCTCGATTTTACAAAACCCGGACTGCGGATTTGACATTCCTCCTGTATCTTATTATTCGGACAAGAATGTGCAGTCAAAAGAAAGTAAAATCGAGGAGAAAAGTATGGACATTTTTCATGTGCTGACGCTGATCGGCGGCCTGAGCCTGTTCCTGTTCGGCATGAACGTCATGGGACAGGCGCTGGAGCGCCGGGCGGGCAATAAGCTCCGCACCCTGCTGGACAAGATGACCAGCAACGTGTTTGCCGGCTTCCTGACGGGCCTGGGCATCACGGCCATTATCCAAAGCTCGTCGGCCACCACGGTGATGGTGGTGGGCTTCGTCAACTCCGGGCTGATGACGCTGCGGCAGGCCATCAACGTCATCATGGGCGCCAATGTGGGCACGACGGTGACGGCGTGGCTGCTGAGTTTGGCGGGCATCGACGGCGGCACGCTTTGGCTGGAGCTGCTGAAGCCCTCGTCCTTCACGCCGGTGCTGGCGCTGGCGGGCATCATCCTCTATATGTTCTGCAAGGACGATAAGAAGAAGGACACCGGCACGATCCTGCTGGGCTTCGCCACGCTGATGTTCGGCATGGAGACCATGAGCGGCGCGGTGTCGGTGCTGAAGGACGTGCCGGGCTTCGCGGAGCTGTTTTTGTTGTTCACAAACCCGGTGCTGGGCGTGCTGGTGGGCGCGGTGCTGACGGCCATCATCCAGTCCAGCTCCGCCTCCGTGGGCATTTTGCAGGCGCTGGCCTCCACCGGGCAGGTCAGCTACGCCGCCGCCATCCCCA
>USNH01000293.1 GCA_900556015.1 uncultured Eubacteriales bacterium
CTGCTCCTGCAAGGACAAGTGCGAGGCAGGTGCGGTCAACACCGCCTGCGCAGTCTGCAAGACCAATATGACGGAGTGCATGGGCAAGGAAAAGGCTACGGAAAAGACGCCGGAACCCGACCCGACGCCGGATACGAGCGACAGCCCCGACAAGGACGGCGGCGAAAAGAAGTCCGGCAGCGGTCTTGTTGTGATTGTGCTGCTGCTCCTGATGGCGGGCGGCGGCGCGCTGTATTGGTTCAAGTTCCGCAAGAAAAAGCCTGACTCAAAGGGACCTGTGGACTTGGACGATTACGACTACGGCGATGATGAGGACGAGGAATATGAAAACGAGGACGATGCGGACGAGCCGGAGGAAACGGAGGTCGCAGATGAATGACGCTCTTTACGAAAAACCCGCTGGAGCGCCTGATGCTCCGCCTGCCGCGCCCGGATAAGGAGGAAACGCCCCGCCACATCGCCCCGGAGGGGCATTTCTGCCATGGCTGCGGGCGGTATGGGCTGGTCTGCGTCCGGCCCTGTTACCGGGACACCGACCTGCGGGAAAAGGCGGTGCGGAAAAAGCCGGAGCTGTCTTTGTAACTTTTCTATGACCTACCCAAAACCCCTTGTATTTTGCACATAATAATGCTATAATTATGAGCAAGAAAGGAGGATGCGATATGCCGCAGATCAGACCGATTACAGACCTGAGAAACACATCGGAGATTTCCGACGCCTGCCATGCGCGCCGCGAGCCTGTTTTCATCACGAAAAACGGTTACGGCGATCTGGTAGTCATGAGCATTGAAACCTATGAGGAAATGCTGGATTGTATAGCGACGGACAAGGCGATTGCGGACGCGGAGCAGGAGATCGCCGCAGGCGGTCAGCTTCTGGACGCGAAGGAGGCGCTTGGCGCACTGCGGAGGAAGTATTTTGGATAAGTACAGCGTAAAGCTCTCGCCTCGCGCCCTCCGAGATTTGGACGGCATCTATTCGTATATTGCGCGGACGCTTTTAGAGCCGGAAACGGCGCTGAAGCTCGTCGATACCATTACGGAGGAAATCCTCTCGCTGGATTCCATGCCGCGCCGCTGCCCAGAGCGGAAAACCGGCGCGTATGCCGGAAAGGGCTACCGTCAGCTCCTCATCAAAAACTACACCGCCATCTATCGCATTGACGAGGAACACCGTACCGTCGTCGTTGTCACCGTGCGCTACTCGCCCAGTCAGTTCTGACCGGGGAAAACCACACAACCAAATACCAAACGCGAAAAGCAGTCCTTCGGGGCTGCTTTTTGCTATGCAAAAAGGAGAAAAATGAATATGACACACCATAAATTAGTGATCGCGGAAAAGCCCTCCGTCGCCCAGTCCATCGCCGCCGTGCTGGGCGCGACCAAACGCAACGACGGCTATCTTTCGGGAGGCGGCTACCTTGTGAGCTGGTGCTATGGGCATCTGGCGGAGCTGGCGGGCGCGGATGTGTACGATGAAAAGTACGCCAAGTGGCGCTATGACGATCTGCCCATCCTGCCCGCAAGCTGGCGCTTCACGCTGAAAGCGGACAAAGCCAAACAGTTCGAGCTGCTGCGGGACCTCATGCGCCGGGAGGACGTGTCCGAGGTCATCAACGCCTGCGACGCGGGGCGCGAGGGGGAGCTTATCTTCCGCACCGTCTACTATCTGGCGGGCTGCACAAAGACCATGAAGCGGCTTTGGATCTCCTCCATGGAGGACGAGGCCATCCGAAAGGGCTTTGCGGACCTTCGTCCGGGACGGGAATACGACGGGCTGCACCAGTCCGCCCTCTGCCGCGCCCGCGCGGACTGGCTGGTGGGCATCAACGCCACAAGGCTCTTTTCGGTGCTGTACCACCGCACCCTCAACGTGGGGCGCGTCATGACGCCCACGCTGGCGCTCATCGTCCAGCGGGAGGCGGAGATCGGGGCGTTCCGCCCGGAAGCCTTTTACACGGTAAATCTTCGCTGCGGCGATTTTGCCGCCGTGTCCGAAAAGTTCAAAGAGAAAGCGGAGGCGGACGCCCT
>USNH01000294.1 GCA_900556015.1 uncultured Eubacteriales bacterium
GGTAGTATACCATCCGTCTACCGGCTTGTCTACCCAAAAAACGCGAAAAACACAAAAAATACGAAAAAAATGTCACCGCTACCACAACATTTGGGTAGAAATTTGGGAGGTTCTGTCGTATAATGATGCTCAGACTGCAAAAAACCGCAAGGAGCGAAATAATTATGTCAACAAAAGAAAAGCAGAAAAAGGGTTCGGGCGTGGCCGCAGTGGTCATCATCCTGTGCGCGGCGGCGCTGGCGGCGCTGGCCTGGGTGGTATACCGGCAGCTGTGCCCCGCCGTGTTGGAGACGGTGGAGATGTATGTGGCATCGGAGACGGAGAACGCGCCGTCCTATGAGGACGCGGAGCGGACGCCGCTGGGCAGCATCCTGCGGGGCGCGGCGGTGCAGTGCGTGAAGGAGGACGTGGACGGCGGCGCGGAGCTGGTACGGGTGGAGAACGGGCTGCTGGACGGAAAGGTCAGCTATCTGTATATGGAGCGGGCCAATCTGGCGGCGGCGCTGGAGGACTCGGTGCTGACGGAGACGGTGTACGCCCTGCGGGGCATGAGCCTGACGGACGAGACGGGGACTGTGCCCGGCTGCGCCGTGGAAAAGGGCATGGCGCTGACCGTTACCGGGTTTGACGGCATCAGCGGCGGCAGGGTGCTGCGCTGGCAGGTGTCCTGCGAACGGGGCGAGGGGTACATCGACGGAGAGAACGTCCGCATGACGGAGGAGGAAGCGCTGGCCCAGTATGACGAGGCGCTGTATCAGCTCCACGCCGCACGGGGCGACGCATGGGGCGGCGGCGACGCGGCGGGGCTGGACTACTACCCCACGGAGAAGCCCACGTTCACGGACAACGTGATGCCCGACGAGGTGCGGGCGCTGTATCTCAACGGCAGCGCCGTACAGTATGTGGACAGCTATATCCGACTGGCACAGGGGACGGGCATCAACGCCTTCGTGGTGGACATTGTGGACGGCACGGCGGTGTCCTACGCCTCGCCGGTGATGCAGCAGTACAGCCCATCGGCCTACGCGGCGGCACAGGATACCATGGAGGGCTTCCGGGCCAACGTGCAGAAGCTGCGGGACGCAGGGTTCTATGTCATCGGGCGCATCACGGTGTTCAATGACGCGCATCTGGCCGCTGACCACCCGGAGTATGTGATCTCCGACCTGAACGGCACGCCGCTGAAGATCAGCAGCATGTACTGGCCCAGCGGGTATAACCGCACGGTGTGGCAGTACAAGACGGAGCTGGCGCTGGAGGCGGCGGCGCTGGGGTTCAACGAGATCCAGTTCGACTACATCCGCTTCCCGGACGGCGCGTACAAGTACGAGCAGGCGGGGACGATCGACTACAAGAACACCTACGGTGAGAGCAAGGCCCAGGCGGTGCAGCGGTTTTTGATGTACGCCACGGAGCGGCTGCACGAGGCGGGGTATTACGTGTCCGGCGATGTGTTCGGCGAGTTCGCCAACGCCTACGTGACGGCCTGCGGCCAGTACTGGCCGGCCATCAGCGCGGTGGTGGATGCCATCTCCGGGATGCCTTACCCGGATCATTACAGCGCACGGGGGGACTATAAGCCCTGGGAGCACCCCTATGACACGGTGCGTATGTTCGGCGAGAGCGCCGCGGCGCGGCAGAGCGAGACAGCATCTCCGGCGGCGGTGCGGACGTGGATACAGTGCTACAACGCCATCCGCGAGCCGTACAACCATTACGGCGCGGCGGAGCTGGCGGACGAGGTGCGGGCGCTGCGGGACAGCGGCAACACCGGCGGGTTCATGACGTGGAACGGCGCATCGGACATTGACAAGTACGCGGAGGTCATTGGGGCGCTGCGGTGATGGGAAAAGTGACAGGCGGGAGCGCGATGCGCTCCCGCCTGTTGGCGTTTTTTCTTTTTCCGCTTTTTGTCTCCGACGGGACACTTTCTTTCCCGAAAGAAAGTATCCAAAGAACGGTTTAAGAAAAGGGGGATTTCGATTTCCCCCTCCGAACGCGCCCTGCGCGTTCGGCTTACGATTTTT
>USNH01000295.1 GCA_900556015.1 uncultured Eubacteriales bacterium
CTTCCACCTGCCAGAGGTGATGGCCCAGTACCCCAGCGACCGGCTGGAGGTGGTGAACCGCGCCAAAATGGGCGCCACCGTGACCAAGGGTCTGTCCCTTGTGGCGCATGACGCGGCCCGTGGCATAGATGCCCGCTGGGCGCTGGTGGCCTACGGCGGCAACGACAGTGACTTCGACTGGCCCGCCATCGCCGATGCGCCGGATCAGGAGCACCTGCCCCGCACGGCGCTGCCGGAGTTTGTGGAGAAGCTCCGCTGCGCCGCCAACATGCTGCGTGACGCGGGCGTGCAGCCGGTGCTGATGACGCTGCCGCCCATCGACAGTGCCCGCTATTTCGACTTCATCTCCCGCCGCAACGACGGCCAGCGCATCCTGACCTGGCTGGGCGACGTGGGCCGCATCTACCGCCATCAGGAGCTATATTCCGATACCGTGGCAGCCCTAGCCATGAGCGAGGGCCTGCCGCTTATCGACGTGCGGCGGCAATTCCTGCCGCTGCGCGACCTGCCCCGGCTCATCGCAGCCGACGGCATCCATCTGACCATGCCCGGCTACCGCCG
This sequence comes from uncultured Eubacteriales bacterium, assembly GCA_900556015.1. The sequence goes on from USNH01000295.1 coordinate 562, forward strand.
TCTTTTCGACACGCTGGCCGCCTGGGTGCGAGAACAACTGCCCTAACGGGCGAAAAGGAGCAAAAACTATGGTTCGTATCATGACTGACAACGCCGCCAACCTGCCGCCGGAGCTGCGGGAGCAGTACAATATCCGGGAGCTGCGCCTGACGTACACCGTGGACGGCAAGCTGATAGACGGCAGTGCCCCCTTCGACGGCCACGACTTCTACGAGGCCATGCGCCGGGGCGCGGAGGTCAAGACCTCCATGATCAGCCCCGCCGCCGCACGGGACGCCATCGAGCCGGCGCTGGCCGCCGGGGACGATGTGCTGTTCCTGGGCATCTCCGGCGGTGTCAGCGGCACGTGCTGGGGCGTGGGCCTCATCGCCCAGGAGCTGACCGCCGAGTACCCGGGCCGCCGCGTGCAGGTGCTGGACACCCGGGGCGCGTCCCTGGGCGAGGGCCTGGTGGTGCTGGAGGCGGCGCAAATGGCCCAACAGGGCGCGGACATGGATACCATCATCGCCCGTGCGGAGACGCTGTGCGGCAAGATGCGGCAGCACTTCATGGTGGACGATCTGAAATTCCTCCGCAAGGGCGGACGGCTCTCCGGCGCGGCGGCCCTGGCCGGCACGCTGCTGCAAATCAAGCCCATCCTGCAAGGCGACGAGAACGGCAAGATCGTGGTGCGTACCAAGGAGCGTGGCCGGAAAAAGGCCATGGATACCCTCGTGGCCCTGTATAACGAGCTGGTGGAGGACAAGTCCGCCCCGGTGGGCCTCTCCCACGCCGCCGCCCCGGCGGAGGCGCTGCACCTGACCACCCTGCTGCGGCAGAGCGGCTGCACCGGCCCGATCCTGACCGTGTGTCACGAGCCCGTCACCGGCGCGCACGTCGGCCCAGGTATGCTGGCCATGTACTTTTACAGCCCCACCTGGCGCTGAAAGATGCACAGCTCCCCTCGCCTCCCTCTGTGAGGCGGCCCAGTGCTCGCCGCGAAGCAAGTACCCTTGGGGTGCACACTGGGTTGTGCGTAGCGAAGCGAAGCTGAGGTGTCAAAACCAAAGGTTTTGACGGAGGGAGAGATATGCCGCGGCAGCGCCGCAGCATACGGGGCGATGTGGGCATCGCCCCCTACGCACCGTCTACCGAAGGCCCATGCGTCGCATTCGGGCGGGCAGACCCGTCCGCCCCTACGAAGGGTCTGCCGCACATTGTTCTTTCCCCGTCATTCCGAGCCAGTGCTCACACTGGGTTGTGCGGCGAAGCGTAGCTGAGGTGTCACGGCCTTTGGCCGTGACGGAGGGATTGTCCTCGTGGGCGGGGCAGAGCACCGACTCTACACACGGTTTTTCGGTGGTCGTTTCGTAGGGGGCGATGCCCACATCGCCCCGCCGCGCCCGCAGGCGCGGAACTCCCCTAAAGCCAGCTTGTCGATAAACCTATCCTGTCATTCCGAGGAGCACCCCAAGGGTACTTGC
>USNH01000296.1 GCA_900556015.1 uncultured Eubacteriales bacterium
CTTTTGGTCACTTTTGGGGCTGCGGCCAAAAGTGACCCGCGCCGGGGCGCGGAACGCCCCTTTCTTTCAGGAAAGAAAATAACCCGCAGTCGGCAAAAAGAAAGGATAACCAGCGGAACAAAACCCCTCCGCCACACCAAAAAAGGAGCGCGTCAGCGCTCCTTTTCCTCGTTTTTATCGCATTTCACGCACCCCGCGCAGCCCCCGCTGCACCCAATGCATTTACCGCTTTTCTTTGCTTTCCGTGCGCTCCGTACCGCCAGCACGCCGCACAGCGCCACCAGCGCCAGCAGCACCCAGTCCAGCGCCGTCATGCCAGCAGCCCCCCGATAAGGAACGCCGCATAGGCCGCCAGCCACGCCACGGCGCACTGCATCACCACCACGCCCACGGTCTTCAGCCCCGAGCCCAGCTCCCGCCGGATGGTGGCTACCGCCGCCACGCAGGGCGTATACAGCAGCGTAAACACCAAAAAGCTGACGGCGCTGCGTACCGTGAACAGCGATGTGATGGCCGCGCCGCCCAGCAGCACCTCCAGCGTGCTGACCACCGACTCCTTGGCGATGAACCCGGAGATCAGCGCCGTGGCGCACCGCCAGTCGCCGAAGCCCAGGGGCTTGAACAGCACCGCCAGCCACTGACCGATGAGGGCCAGCAGACTGTCCGCGCTGTCCGTCACCACGTTCAGCCGCGTGTCAAAGCTCTGCAAGAACCAAATGACCACCGTGGCCAAAAAGATAACCGTAAACGCCCGCTGCAAAAAGTCCTTGGCCTTCTCCCACAGCAGCAGCCCCACGCTCTTGGCCGACGGCAGCCGGTAGTTGGGCAGCTCCATGACGAAGGGCACGGGCTTGCCCTTGAACGCCGTGTTCTTCATCACCAGCGCCGCCAGTACGCCCACCGCCATTCCCAGCACGTACAGCGAGATCATCACCAGCGCCTTGTGCTCCGTAAAGAACGCCGCGGTGAAGAAGCCGTAAATGGGGATCTTGGCCGAGCAGCTCATATACGGTGTCAGCAGAATGGTCATCTTCCGATCCCGGTCGGAGGACACCGTCCGGGTTGCCATGATCGCCGGCACGGAGCAGCCGAAGCCGATGAGCATGGGTACGATGCTCCGCCCGGACAAGCCGATCTTCCGCAGCAGCTTGTCCATCACAAAGGCCACCCGGGCCATGTAGCCCGTGTCCTCTAGGATGGACAGGAAGAAAAACAGCGTCACGATGATGGGCAAAAACGACAGCACGCTGCCCACACCGGCGAAAATGCCGTCGATGATCAGGCTGTGCACCACCGGGTTGATGCCGTAGGCCGTCAGCGCCCCGTCCACCCCGGCGGTCACATAGTCGATGCCCGCCGCCAGCAGGTCGCTGAGTCCCTGCCCGATCACGTTGAACGTCAGATAAAAGATCAGCAGCATAATGCCGAAAAACACCGGCAGCGCCGTGTATTTCCCCGTCAGCACCCGATCCAGCTTCACGCTGCGCTTGTGCTCCCGGCTCTCCTGACACTTCACCACCGCGTCCGCCGTGACCTTCTCGATAAAGCTGTACCGCATATCCGCCAGCGAGGCGTTCCGATCCAGCCCGTTTTCCGTCTCCATCTGCACCACGCAGTGCTCCAGCAGCTCCCGCTCGTTCTGATCCAGCTCCAGCCGGTCGGCCATGGCCTCGTCGCCCTCGATGAGCTTCGTGGCGCAGAACCGGGTGGGCAGCCCCAGCCGCTCCGCGTGATCCTCGATGAGATGCACCACCGCGTGAACGCATCTATGTACCGGCGAATCCGCCGCGCAGAAGTCGTACACCTTGGGCAGCACCCGGTTTTTCGCCGTCTCCGCCGCCCGATCCATCAGCTCCGACACGCCCTCGCCCTTGGCCGCCGTGATGGGCACCACCGGGATGCCCAGATCCTCCGACAGCTTCTGCACGTCCACCGTGCCGCCGTTGGCCCGCACCTCGTCCATCATGTTCAGCGCCAGCACCATAGGCACGCGCAGCGTCAGCAGCTGCAAAGTC
>USNH01000297.1 GCA_900556015.1 uncultured Eubacteriales bacterium
AGCGCGGAGGTCGCAAGCAGCGAACCGCAGAACGCGGTCAGGATGGTCAAAGCGGAAACGCCGAGCGTGTAGCCAAGGAGCTTTCCAAAGCGCACGCGCGGCTCGCTCCTTCTCTTTTCCATCAGCACGCGGCAGAGGCCCACCGCCGCAAGCGACGGCATCACGATGCCGCCGGACATGGAGAGCAGCAAGCGGAAAAGCGAAGGCTTCAGCACGCTGAGCGCGGCAAAGCCCAGCACACCGAGCGCCAGAAGGATCATGCGCCAGCGCGCGCCGATACGGAAGAAGAGGTCAAAGAGCAGCACCAGCAGCGCCGCAATATAGTAGTAAAGCAGCGGTTTTTTCGGCGTTTTTACTTCGTTCATACAGCATCCTCCTTTGAGAACGTTTTTCGGATGAAATAGTTTAGCACATTCCCGCGAAGGTGTCTATAAACAACTCCGTGAGCACTGCATGAAATGCGCGCTTTCGCCCGTCATGCCTCCTGCCGGAAGTATTCCGCGCCCGCGCCGCACAGCGGGCACTTGTAGTCCTCCGGCAGCGTGCCGCCCTCGTAGACGTAGCCGCAGACCTTGCAGACGAAGCGGTGCTTCTCGCCGTTCTCGTCCGTGTCCGCCGCCGGGTCTTTCGCCACGTCGGCGGCGACGGCGTTAGCCAGCCGCTCCAGCTGGGCCTCCTGATCGGGCCGCAGGGCGGACTTCACCGTCAGCGGCGCTTCGATGGCCGACCAGCCCTTCAGCGGCGACAGCAGCGCGTCCATCTTCTTGCCGCTCACCGGCGACCACGAGCCGTTCTCGATGAGGGCGTACCGCCGGGATGCCAGCTGGTGGGCGGCGATGTCCAGCAGCAGCTGCTCCATGGTGACGAAAATGCCCATGTTGTACGTGGTGGCCGCGAACACCAGGTGGCTGTACTGGAATGCGGCGGACACGATGTAGGATGCCGGCGTTACCGAAGCGTCGAACATCTTCACCTTCACGCCCTTTTCCGCCAAGCGGCAGGCCAGCACGTTGGCGGCGTTCTCCGTGTTGCCATACACCGAGGCGTAGGCGATCATCACGCCCCGCACCTCCGGCTCATACCGGCTCCACAGGTCGTACTTCCCCAGGAAATAGTCCAGCTCCTGCCGCCACACGAAGCCGTGGAGGGGCAGCAGCATCTCGATGTCCAGCGCCTCCGCCTTCTTCAGCACCGCCTGCACCTGCGGGCCGTATTTGCCCACGATGTTGGTGTAGTACCGCCGTGCCTCGTCCAAATAGTCCCGGTCGAAGTCCACCTCGTCGGCAAACAGCGCCCCGTTCAACGCGCCGAAGCAGCCGAAGGCATCCGCCGTCAGCAGCAGCTTGTCCGTCTCGTCGTAGGTCATCATCACCTCCGGCCAGTGGACCATGGGCGCGGCCACAAAGCGCAGGGTGTGTCGCCCGGTGCAGAGGGTCTCCCCCTCCTTCACGGCGGTGATGCGCCCCGCCAGCTCCGGCCCGAAGAACTGCCCCACCATGGTCTTGGCCATGGCAGTACACAGGATCTGCGCCCGTGGATAGTCCCGGGCCAGGTCCGCCAGCTCCGCCGCGTGGTCTGGCTCCATGTGGTGAACCACGATGTAGTCCAGCTCACGGCCCGCCAGGGCGTGGGTCAGGTTCTCCCGGAACGTGCGGCGCACCGCGCCGTCCACCGTGTCGAACAGCACCGTCATCTCGTCCGTCAGCAGGTAGCTGTTGAAGCTGATGCCGTCCGGCACGCCGAACACGCCCTCGAACAGCGCCAGCCTGCGGCAGTCCGCGCCCACCCATGTATAATCGTCATTGACCTTTCTCGTGCAGTACATCATATCATCCTTTCCGTGATGATTTTTTCTTACGGCGGCATTATAGCAGATGTTTCCCACTTTTTCCAGTCCCTCGCGCAAAAAAACAGCGCTCTGCCTTAGCAGAGCGCTGTTTGTATGTGCTGCGTTCGGTTACGCCTTCTTGGCGATGTCGCACAGAGCGGCAAAGGCCACAGCGTC